>JALXFI010000398.1 GCA_027069035.1 bacterium | reverse complement strand
ACCCTGTCTTTCTTTATATATCCCTGTATCCTGCCGCTTCTGTCCTGAATATGAAAGAAGGAGGCCTTCCCGAAACTCCTGAGCGCCATGACCCTGCCGGCGACCGATACCCTGTCCTTATTTTTTTCCAGTTCTTCCCCTGATATATCTCCGTATCTGTCAAAAACATCTCTGCTTGTATTCTTAACCTCAAAGGAGTTTGAGAACGGGTTTATGCCATCTTTCTTCAACCCTTCAATCTTCTTCATCCTTTGAACCATTAATTCATTTACGTCTTCCATTTTCACCTCGTCTATGGATTTTCCGCCTTAAGCGCTTCAGTAAGAAATGCCTCTATAAAACCGTCTATATTGCCGTCAAGCACCTCATCAACATTGCCCACCTCAAAACCGGTCCTATGGTCCTTTACCATCCTGTAAGGCTGGAGGACATAAGAGCGTATCTGACTGCCCCATGCGATCTCCTTCTTATCCTCATGGAGATGTTTCATTTTCTTCTCCTGCTCCCTCAATTCCCACTCGTATAACCGTGCAGTAAGTATCTTCATTGCCATGGTCCTGTTCTTATGCTGAGATCTTTCATTCTGGCACTGGACAACGATACCCGTAGGGATATGTGTTATCCTTACCGCGGAATCGGTCTTGTTTACATGCTGTCCACCAGCTCCGCTTGCCCTGTAGGTATCAATCCTTAAATCCGCCTCATTGATATCAATATCTATATCCTCTTCGATATCGGGATAAACAAAGACCGATGCAAACGAGGTGTGTCTCCTTTTATTGCTGTCAAATGGGGATATCCTTACAAGCCTGTGTATTCCCGCCTCGGCTTTTAAGTAACCGTAAGCATACAGGCCTTCCACTGTAAACGTCACACTCTTTATGCCCGCCTCTTCACCCTGAAGAGAATCGACGATATCTGTTTTAAACCCCTTCCTTTCACACCACCTCAAATACATCCTGAGGAGCATCTCAGCCCAGTCCTGGGCCTCTGTCCCGCCTGCCCCTGCGTGTATGGAAACAATAGAGTTTGATCCGTCATGGGCGCCGCCAAGCATGCCTGTAATCTTAAGCTTTTTTGCCCTTTCCTCAAGGACATCACAGAGCCTAAGAGCCTCTTCAAGGGTCTCCCTGTCATCCTCCTGTTCTGAAAGAGAGAGAAGCACTTCGACATCCTCAAGCTCTTTTTCCGTATCTTCCCATCCGGCAAGTTCGTTTTTAAGCCTTGAGCACTCCTTTAATATACCCCGGGTTTCCTTATTTGCCCAGTCTGTAAGATTGCCAAGCTCTGCCTCTAATTCTTTAAGTCTGTTTCTCTTTTTCTCTATGTCAAAGATACCCCCGCAACTCCTCAAAATTCTTTTTAATCGTATCTTTTCTTTCTACGACATCCTTATCCACCTTAAAAACCTCCCGTTATTTAGTTTTTATCCGGAAAGGGTCATTTTTCGCAATCTGTAAAGCCGATCTTCAGGTTTGTTTGTGCAACATACTAAAAGCATGTCTCCGCTCAAACCCATAGAGTAGATTGACTTCCTTGGCCTTGCAAAAAACCTCCCTTTGGCACGAGTCGTTCCGACCTTGCCGACAGGACCCTCTCAACCTCTCCAGCATCTCAGCGATTAGCCCTTAAATCTTCTTATAAAACAAGATTTCACAGAGACTCACCTCTTACCTTTCCTTATAACAAAGAAAACGGAGATTGAAAAGAGGAGATTTATCAGGGCAAAAACATCCCCGTGCCTGGTATAAAATGTATCCTTTATCTCCTTTAAACCTATTGCAGATATAAACGACAGCCTCTTAAATAGCGGCGTCTCTATAACTATATCTCCCACAGGAGAAACCACTCCGCTTATCCCGGTGTTTGCAGCCCTTATAAGAAACACCCTGTTCTCCACGCTTCTAAATACGGTTTGAGAAAAGTGCTGATATGGAGCAGACGACCTTCCGAACCATGCGTCATTTGTTATATTTAACATAAAGCGCCCGCCTTCCTTTACAAATCTTCTAAAGAGGTCAGGAAAGAGCGCTTCATAGCAGATTACAACTCCAAAACCCACCTTGCCCATTTGAAGAAGGGTTGGCCTTTCACCGGAGCTGAAATCTCCGACACCCTCCACCAGTCTGCCTGCAAAGAAGAAGAGTTTTTTAAGCGGCACATACTCGCCGAAAGGCACAAGGTGTATCTTATCGTACCTGCCCTCAATGCCATGATAAGAAAGAAGAAAGGCGCTGTTAAAATACCGCGGTTTTCTATTAAAAAAACCGTATGCAGGGCTGCCTGTAAGCAACCGCACAGTGGATCCTTTAAGGATATCAAGAACCATAGGATAATACATCTCATTGGATTGTAAATAAAAGGGCGTAGCCGTCTCCGGCCATATAAGAAGCCCTGCCCCTTCTTTTATAAGCCTTCTGCTCTCTCTGCTGTATATCTTTACGGTGTTTAATTGATATTCTCTGTTCCACTTCTTATCCTGATCGATATTGCCCTGGACTATCCCCACAGGCAGTTGTCTCCATTTTTTAATTTCCTTTTCCACCGTATTAATCTTAACCTTCCCGTATATCAATACAATGCCAAGGATAAGGAAGACGGAAACGGTTTCTTTAAGTTTAAATCTCCTTTCGCTTATAGATAAAAATATCAACGCATTTACTAATATTATAAGAAAAGACGCACCGTAAACACCGCTTATGTCGGATATCTGTATAAGGGTAAGGAATTTATACTGGGAATAGCCTATAAGTTCCCATGGAAATCCGGTAAAGGCATGTCCTCTTATATATTCGAGCGATACCCAGAGGGATGGAATGAAAAAGAGGCAATGTAAGGGTCTTAAGCGCCTCTTAGCAAAAGCCACACCCAAGGTAAAAAGGCCGGGGTATATGCTAAGATATGCTATCAAGATGGCATTTATGATAATGCTCCCAAAAAGCGGAATACTTCCATAGACCTTCACCGCATAAGAAATCCAGTAGAGAATACCTGTAAAAAAGGATATTCCCCATATAAAACCTGAAACAAATGCGCTTATCCCTTTTTTATCTCTAACAATTAAAAGTAAAGGGACGACCGATATCCATGCCAGAAACTCAATGTCAAAAGGTGGAAAGGCAAGAACAAGACACAATGAAGAGGAAAAAAGAATCGTTTTCCCTGGCAATCTGGTTAAGTAGCCGGTTCGCACTTTTTACTTTGTTTTAAGTGATTGGAGGTTTGTTCAGAGGCATATTTTAGTATGCCGTGCAAATAAACCTGAAGATTGACTTTAGAGTTGTAAAAAAGAACCCTTTCCGTATGAAAGCTGATCATGTCTTTGTATTGAACAAAATAATTCATAAAATAGTTTATTGAGTTAAGCAAGTATATTAAGGATAGGTTTCTTCAATTATCCTTTTGTTTTTTTTAGGAGGCAGGGAATATCGTAAAAAATAAAAAGGTTATACCTATGCCAAGCATGGCGCCTAAAAAAATCTCAAGTTTTGTGTGTATGCCGCATACGAGCCTGCTGTGGCTTACCATGACAGCCATGCATAAAGTGATAAGAGAAACAAGAGGATCCAATGTAAGATAAACCGTAGATACCCATAAAG
>JALXFI010000397.1:7610-10563 GCA_027069035.1 bacterium | reverse complement strand
TCGTTGATAAACGATATCTTCGTTGCAAGAAAGGCGTTTGAGGCATATTTTATCAGTTCCGCCGATTCCACCGTTGTCTTGACAAAAGGGGTTTCAATAAGATAAAGCGGACGGTAAAGGTCGCTCAGTATGGCGGCTGCCTGAGGACTTGAAGTGCCGATAACAACCCTGTTAGGCCTTAAAAAATCTTCAACCGCCGAACCTTCGCGGAGAAATTCCGGATTGGAGGCTACATCAAAAGGGCATGAGCTTTCAAGGTTCTCGTTTATTACGTCCTGTATGATCTTCCCCGTGCCTACGGGAACGGTGCTCTTTGTAACAATAACTTTATAACTATCCATGTTTTTTGCAATAATGCGGGCAACTTCTTTCACATAGCTTAAATCAGCTCCGCCGTCGTTCTGAGGCGGCGTGCCTACGGCTATAAATATTACAAGCGAGTCCTTTACGCATTCGCATATGTTTGTTGTAAAATGGAGTCTTCCCTCATTGGAGTTCTTTTTTACAAGCTCCTCAAGCCCGGGCTCAAATATAGGTATTGCCCCTTTCTTAAGGGATGCTATCTTTTCCTTATCCTTGTCAACACATGTTACATTGAGTCCAAATTCGGCAAAACATGCGCCTGTAACCAGCCCTACATAACCAACACCGATAACGGCAATATTCATAAAACCCTCCAGACAATAAAGAATAATATATTAAACTAAGGCAAGTTTTATTCTTGAAACATCAGCCTGACACTTCACACAGGTCTAATTTCCATAGATAAATTCTTACAAAAATATCACAAGAGATTTGTTTAGTCAAGCAGATACGGCGTTCCAAAAAGCTAAATCTGCTTTTGGGGACGCAGGGATTTAAGTAACTTCCGGCCTGAAAAAGGCGGGAGATACCGGGCTCAATAGGCGTGTTCATGGACAAAACCCTTCCAGAGGGTAAGCCATATAATCTTCAAATCAAACCAGACAGACCAGTGTTCTATATAGTAAAGATCGTGCTCAATCCTCTTTTTAAGGTCCGTATCTCCCCGCCATCCGTTTACCTGCGCCCAGCCGGTAATGCCCGTCTTGATCCTGTGTCTCAGCATATACCTTGGTATGTCTTCCCTGAACTTTCCTATAAACTCCGGCCTTTCCGGCCTTGGCCCGACGATGCTCATCTCCCCCTTTAACACATTAAAGAACTGCGGCAGTTCATCAAGACTTGTCCTTCTTAAAAAAGTTCCTATTTTAGTCCTTCTACTATCGTTCTTACTTGCCCATACCGGGCCGGTTGACCTTTCGGCATCAACCGTCATTGTGCGAAACTTTATCATCTCAAACACCTTGCCATCAAGCCCCGCCCTTTTCTGCCTGTAAAATACCGGGCCTTGGGATGTTAATTTTATGGCCAAGGCGATTATGAGCATAAAAGGAAGGGCAAACGCCAAGGCAAACACCGATATAAAGATATCAAACATCCTCTTTTCAAGTATATTCCAGCCATAAAGAGGAGAGTCCTGTAGATTAAACACAGGCAAACCGTCAAACTCCTCAACGGTGCTGCAGAAGGGCAGGAAATAACGGATATCCGGTATTACCTTTATGCTGACGGAATAATTGCCTATCTCCTTCAGCAGCCCCTCAACATGTATTATCTGGGAAAACGGCAGAGCCACAAAGACCTGATCCACCATATTTCTTTCAATAATAGACTTAAGGTCACCATAGGCGCCTACAACCTCCACTCCGTGTATTTTTCTTCCAATCTTCTCCTCCCGCTTGCTTAAAAGGCCAAAGATATCTATGCCAAGCTCAGGGTGATCTTTTAACCTTCTTATCACATCCCTTGCAAGAAGTCCGTCTCCGACAAGAACGGCTTTGCGCAAATTGTAGCCTCTTTTTCTTAAAAAACGCAGTCCCTCTCTAAAAATAACCCGTGACAGACTCAAACCAACGATAGTAAGAAGCCAGAAGTATATAAAGACAACCCTTGAAAACTCAAACTTTCTCCAGAAAAAGGTTATGGATATAAGTAAAAGGATCGAGATCGTACATCCCTTTGCGATGTCAAATATCTCTTTAAACCTTGAAGACAACCTTCTTGGACGATAAAGATTCAATACTTTGAATATAAATCCCCATATAAAGATTATAGGCGCTATCAAAAGGAGATATATCTTAAAAGACGGAATTCCATAATAAATCGGGATTATCCCCGTAAAGAACCTAAGATAATACGCAAAAAACCAGCAAAGAAAGATCACAGTAAGGTCAAGTATAAAGAGGAGGTTTTCAAAAAATTTACTGTGTCTTTTTAACATTTAATACCCTCATACGTTTGCATTTTATTTTTCCACTCTCCGACACTACGATCAATAAAATCTTTAATCTCTTCCTTAAACCTCTCCCTGCCGAATCTTTGTGCATTCTTACTTATCTCCCTACTATCAAATTCAGCTTGATTCTTCTCAAAAAATCCAACCGCATCAACAAGGGCATCTACTGTCTGTTCATAGAAAAATACACCTGTAGGACTCTCTCCTTTATTAATCCTTTTGCCGGATGGGTTAAGCGGAATTACGCTCTCTATCACCCCTCCCCTGCCATAGGCAATAACAGGCCTTCCGCAAGCCATCGCCTCCACAGGGACGATTCCAAAATCCTCTTCCCCTGGAAATATAATGGCCTTGCATCCCCTGTAAAATTCTTTTAACTCCTCATCGCTTTTCCAGCCAAGAAACTCCACACATTTTCCCGCCATGTTTTTAAGTTTTTTTTCATCCTGACCTTTTCCCACCACTTTTAGCGGCAACCTTAACCTGTTAAATGCATCAATGGCAAGCTCAAGCCTTTTATAAGGGGCAAATGAAGAGACTATCAGATAATAATCACCCTTTTCTTTGGCACACATAAATCTTTCCGTATCCACAGGGGGACAGATAACCTTCGCCTCTCTATTGTAGTACCTTTTT
>JALXFI010000397.1:0-7600 GCA_027069035.1 bacterium | reverse complement strand
CCTTGAAGCCACATGCCTTGAGTTTGCAACAAAATAATCCACCCTTGCACTTGACGAGACATCCCACATCCTCAAGTAATTTGCAAAAAAAGGCATACATATCTTTAAAATTAAAGAACTGTTTTTACCAAAATACTCATGATACATATCCCATATATACCTCATCGGAGTATGTATATAAGATATGTGACAGGCATAAGGGGAAGGAATAACGCCTTTTGCGACACAATGGCTGGTTGACACAATGAGATTGTAATCGCTTAAATCAAATCTTTCAATAGCCGCCGGAAAGAGCGGTAGAAAATAACGATATCTCTTTTCTATAAAAGGCAGTCTCTGAAGAAAAGATGTTCTTATATCCATATTTTCAATAGTTTGCGAAACGCTGCCTTTTATATGAAGAAGCGTATAGAGATGGGCATCGGGAAAAAGCTCGCAAAAGACCTCAAGAACCTTCTCCCCGCCTCTCATGCCTGTGAGCCAGTCGTGTATAAATGCAACCTTCATATAATTATTATTCAACCCGTTCAATAATCTTCTCATAAACCTCTGCAACGCTTATTTTCTTCATACATTCAAAGGTCTCACATTCAGGAAAAACCCCTTCTTTATAACATGGTATACACTCTAATCCTTCATTTTTCCAGAAATAAAAACTTCCTTTGTTTGTTGGATATTTCTCCCTTGGGTCGGTCGGACCAAAAAGCGCTGCCACCGGCGTCCCTACCGCGCTTGCCATGTGCATAAGACCGTTATCATGTGTTACAACCATCCTGCACATGCTGATCAATGCCGCCGCTTCTTCAAGGCTTGTCTTACCAATCATATCTATAACTCCAGGGATGTTCATTAAACCTTTCTTTAGATATAAGTCGCTTTTAGAACCAAATAGTATGACACTAAAGCCGTTGTTTACAAGTCGTTCGCCAAGCTCACTATATCTCTCTACAGGCCATCTCCTTATATCCATAACCTCTTTTATATTTCGCGCCCCACCGGGAAAGATACCTATAATCCTCCCATCTTTAGCCCTGAATCTTTTTAGCACAGACTTTGCCCTTTCAACAGCCTCCTGTGAGACAAGAAAATCCATTCTTCTCCCATGATCCTTTGCGCCACACAGTTTTACAACCTTTAAGTAATGGTCTATATGATGTTTTATTCCATCTATCATGACATATCTTGTAAGAAACCGGTCTGCCATTTTGTCCCGTTTAAAGCCAACCCTTTCAGGAACACCGGATAAATAGATTAGAAGAGAATATTTCCAGTCCCTGTGAAGTATTATAGCGGTATCAAACCCTATCCCCCTTAGTTTCTTTATAAGTTTAAGCGCCAGTTTCACTTGAACAAGCAGACCGCCTTTAAAAAAAACATAGTCATCTATCTCTATTGCCTCATCTATATATGGATTTTTTACTATGGCTTCTTTTACCGATCTTCCCACAAGAAAAGATATGTGGACTTCAGGAAAGGTCTTTTTTAACGCCCTTATGGCAGGTGTTGTCATTAATAAATCACCTATAGCCCCTATTTTAATAATCAATACCTTTTTCAAATACATTCCTTCAATACTTCCGATACCTTATCCAACACTTCCTCAACCTTAATATCCATACACTCCATTGTTTGACAGCCGCCGCCTCTGTAGCACGGCGAACATTCAACATCTTTTCTTACAAGATATACTCTATCGCCACAAGGCTGCCACTTAATATGATCGTTTATACCTGACCAGATTGTTATCGTGGGTATATCAAGAGAAGCAGCAAGATGCGCAGGAAATGAGTCATGCCCTATAAATAACATTGTTTTTTCTACAATGCCGGCAAAGGCGCCCAGGGATAGTTTGTCGGGAAGTTTACAGCAACGGGTTAGGATATTCTTATCATCATAAACAAGTATCTTAGCGCTGCACCGACTTCTTATACCATCTATTAATTCTTGCCATCTATCCATACTCCATTGTTTTTTGGGACGTCCGGCGCCGCTATGGAGCAAGATAAATCGTTCCTCTATATCGAGCCCCAGATTGCACAATACATCTTCCGCCTCTCTCTCATCCATCCCGGATATAGAAAAAAGGGGGCATATAGCGTCCTTTTTTACCGTGATACCAAGTTCCCCCAAGACATCTCCCACATGCTCTGTCTCGTGAACACCTTCCCTGTAAGGGACAACACTGTCCAGAAGAAAACCAAGGCCACCTGTTGAAAAACCTGTTTTGTATTTCACTCCTCCCAGATACATAAGGAGTATTGAATTAAAGGGATATGCCCTTAGATCTATACCAAGATCGTATTTTTCTTTCTTTACTTCTTTTGCCACACTCACAAAACTCTTTATATCTCCTTTCAATCTCGATAATAAACTACCCGTCCTGTTATGGACAAATGAGTTGTATATCAGGATATTACTAATACAGGGATTGGCTTTTAACAGTTCTGTTGACCATTTGCCTGCAAGAAAATCCACCCTTGCATAAGGGAAGGCTTTTTTTATATGCGGCAATATTGAGAGAGCAATAAACACATCGCCAAGATGGTCAATCCTTGAAACCAGTATCTTTTTAACATCATTCAGAGGTTTTGAGTCTGAAGGTGATCTCAGAAGGTATCCTATAAGGTCAATAAAACCAGTTAGTAAAGCCCATATTCTTTTTTGAAACAGGTATGGCCTGCCAAAAACCTTTCTCATCCTTCCCGTCTCTATCGGCTATCAGTTAATGCTTCTCTTGTTTTTTCCCATGATTTCTTTATACATGTCTATATATTGCTTTGCCACGGCCTTCCATGAGTAAAATTGCATCACACGATTCTTCCCTTCTATAGAAAGCTCCTTTCTTAAAGTTTCATCTTCTATCAATCTCCCTATGCAGTCTACAAGCGCCTTTGCATCGCCTTCAGGAAAGACCATACCCGCATCACCAATGACATTTGGTATCTCCCCTGAAGAAGAACCTATGACAGGGGTTTCACAGGCCATAGCTTCAACAATAACACGACCGAACTGTTCTTTCCACCCTGATGTTGTAAGTGAAGGTAAAACCAGAACATCCATCAGACTATAAAACGCCGGCAGATCTTCCTGTGTCAACGCTGAGATGAACTTAATCCGTGTCTTAAGTCCCCATCTTTTTATAAGTTGCATTAAGCAATCCTTATAATTTCCACTGCCTACTATATAAAGCTCGCAATTTTTTTTCATTTTTTGCAAACCGGATACAGCCTCTATCAGGAGATCAATCCCCTTTTCTTCTACTATCCTGCCTGCATACCCTATCCTGAAAACATTGTCCTTTAATGTAATACCACTTAAAGGTTCAGGCAAGTCAACCGGTAATGTCTTTTGGAACAGTTCCGTATCTATCCCCAGGGGGATGGAATAAATTTTGCCTTTAAATCCTCTTTTCTCCCAGAGCTGCATCCCTTCTTTAGGCACAACGGTCAGCGCATCGGTTCTTGAAAGATTGAATCGCTGGAAGATTGAATATGGAAATCTCTGCGTAAAGTCAATATTTTCAGCAGAATATAATACTGCCTTTGCTGTGTATTTCATAAATTGTTTAGCCAGTAAAAATTGAGTGGCTGCAACACTAAACGGTTCTTCCATTATATGGATTATATCGGGTTTAAAGGTTAAAATTTCTTTAGCCAGCCTTATGATATTGGGATAAAAGAATGCCCTTATATGGTTTGTAAAAAAGGTTCTATAAACATAGATATCGTAGTTATCTAAATCGTCAGATTGACAGGATATCAATCTCCCCCCCTCAATCCATCGAGAAGGAATGATAACCCGTACATTTATGCCATAGGCCGAAAGTTCGTGAAACAATCCCCTGTAAGCCTGCTCAACCGCACCATGCCAGCTTATAAGCACCCTCATAAAGATTTTATTCCACCCCTAAGTATAGCTATCTCGTCCATAGTTATACCTTTTAAAGAAAACAGCAAGACCATATAAAATATGAGACTTATCGGAAACGCTATCATCCATGATGAGTATTTTATGAGAAGATATGCGGCAAAGGCGCAACCTATAGAGGGCAGTAGAGCCGCCTTAATATAGTCTAAAAGAAAAATACCTTTCAATCTTTGTCTTAGAAAGATGAGATGAGCAAATAATACCATAAAACTTGTTATAAGGGTTGCGAATACAGCTCCTGCCATACCAAGCAGCGGTATTAATGCGGCATTTAAGATTATATTAATCAACACCCCCAATGACATTGTTTTAGCAACAAACCTTTGCTCCCCTATAGCCTCCATAGTTCTGCCGGTAAGGTGCGTCAGATAGAGAGGCAGAAGTCCCCAGATAAGAAGTTTAAGAAGTAAGGCGCTCTGATAATAATCCTTCCCAAAAAGGAAAAGGATAATATCTCCTGAAAGAAAGGTAATTACTATAGCAATGGGAAGACTGATTAAAAAAAGTAATTTGAATATGGAATTGAAAAGCTGTTCTGCAAGGTGTTTATCTTCATGCCACATCTTAGCAAAGTAAGGATAGGCGGAAATAGTAATAGAATTAGCGATAAAAACCCCAAAAAAGAATACCCTGTAGGCTGCATTGTAGTATCCTACGCTTTCGACCCCTGCAAGTTTTGAAAGCATAACCTTATCTATATTAAAGTATATTTCACCCATAATAGCTCCAACAGCAAACGGCAGGGCATCTTTTAATAAAGCAAAAAGATTTAACTGACATTTTTCTGTTTCATGGGAGGATTGATAAAAAAGGTTTTTGTATAAATATATACTGAGTCCTAAAACCATTGCACCGGCTAACACATGGGATATCATAAGCAGAGGCATTCCTATGCCAAAAAAAATACAGAGGATAACAAAGAGTAAAGCCAATAATCTGTATAATACAGACAGTCCGCCTTCAAACTCCATTTTTTCATGCCCTATAAAATAAGCCCTGAATGTACATGAAAGTGAAACCATAAAACCTGCCAGACCAAACAGCATAATGCTGTACAGAACCTTTCCATGATAACCAAGCAGCCATGCCAGAATTGCAATAATTGCAAGGGTAATCACACCCAATACCAACTTTAACTTCAGGACAGGTCTTAATATCTCCCCTATCTTTTCTCTTTGTCTTCCCACCTCTCTTGTCAGAAGAAGGTTAAGTCCTGCATCAAAAAGATAGTTAAACAATCCTACAAAGGCAATAGCAAGGGCATAGATACCATACCCTCGCGCTCCGAGATAACGGGCGAGAAGTACAACAATAACCAGATTAAGCACCTTTTCAGCGATCTGTGCAATCGTAAGAAAGGAAAAGTTCTTAATTATTTTCATATGTTTTGCTGCCTCATCTCCTCAACCTCACGACAGACATCGATATACATCTGCCCTATCTTGTCCCACGAGTATTTTTGGGCAGTCAATCTTCCATTTTGCCCTATCTCGGTTCTTAATCTATAATCATTATATAACAATTCTATACGATTCACGATAGAGTCGGCATTGCGATCTATAAAAAACCCGTTGGCTCCATCCACCATGTATTCTTTTATTCCCCCTACCCTTGTCGCCAGTACCGGCAAACCACTTGCCATAGCCTCCATACATACCAGACCAAAAGGTTCATAATCTACCGGCAAAACAAATACATCACCCGCTTTATAGAATCCGGACATTCCCTTGTATATCCTGCCTGTAAATATAACCTTCTTGTCTATGCCAAGGCCAGCTGTCATTTCCTTATATGGCGCAGCATTATCCCCCCCTATCACAAAGAGGAAGATATCTTCTTTATTTAGTCTTGCAATTGCGTAAATCAAAAAAGCCAACCCCTTCCTTTCAAATTCATTGGCTGCAAATATTACTACAAAGGCATTATTATTAATACCATATTTTGCCCTTATCTTACTTCTAATAGTTCCATCCTTTCTGTCTGAGAATTCATTCAACTCTATTCCGTTTGGAATTACCTTTATCTTTTCTTCAGGTATGTTATAAGTTTCACAGATTTCAGCCTTTGTGCTTTGAGACACGGCAACAATCCTTTTTGCTCCTTTTTTATATTGGCACATCTCGGTAAGGCATAGGAAATAATTCAAAGGGTTAAGAATAAAACGTTTTTTGCCTGCTTTCCATCTTTGTTTGAGGGAATAGCCATGACAGCTATGCGCCACCACTACATCTGCAAGAAAACTGCTCGTACCGTGTGAAACAGTAAGCCCCCATTTATCACGACAGGATTTAACCATCTTTGTTGCCTGAATACAAAACATAGGGTAGAACAGCCCTGTTGATTTAAGCCATCCTTTATCTCTATCTTTTAAAATAAAGGCTCTCCTTTTTAGTAATGGGATGATTTGAGGAGAGATATGGCTTGATATCGCATTTATATTGTTACCATCTTCCTTCATCTTGTTTATAAGGTGGAAGGCCACCCTTTCTATACCGCCTGAACAATCTATTCTTTTGTAGATGTGGGTAATATCCATTTTTTTATGTATTATTAATGGCTGGAGGTAAAGTATAGGCTTCAGCCGTTGAAGGAAGGCCAACTATTTTTGTAGAGCAACTCTTTTAAATAACATCACACCGTTCTTTTCAAAATCCAGTCGGAAATCAGGGGATTGTTTTATCTTCCACAATTCTTCCATATATGCTTTTTCATCCACATGATCACCTATCATTAGAGGTTTGTTTACGTCAAGCAAGATATAATCGGCCTCTTCCCAATTGTAAGGAAAAGAATGATATTTATCTCTATGCGCTAACCTACTATAATTAGTATTAGTCTGCGCAACAACCGCTTTATTTCTGCCTACGGGTATATAGTTAATGATCTCCTTAATTACTTTTTCATGTTCTCCGCTTTTATAAACATTGTAATTCCATGTTTCGGACCATCGCGGACTCCAAAAGTTTATGGAAAGGGGTGATGGGCTTTTAGCAATATGGAATGTAAATACTAATATAATTACCAGAGAAAATATTGCCGTAACATATCCTTCTCCTGACTTTTTGTTAATCCTTGCTAAAAAGTATATAAATGATACAAATATAGGGGCAATGATTCCTGCAGTGTACTGACTTTCAATATTAGAATGCGCAGGATTTGCGGAAAGAAATGGAATGGCAAAAAGAGGCACTGCCGGCAAAAACTCTTTCCAGCTTAAAAGCGGTAAAAATGCAAACGGAGATAATAGAAAAAAGAAGAAAAGCATTTTTCTCATCAATCCATTGCTTATACCTTTTAAAAAAAGGTGTGGATTATTCATCAAATTAAGATGAACAAAGTTTTCTGTTTGTATTATATTGGCATATTGACCCTTCAGATAGGGATCTAAAGCTGGTTCTATATAGAATACTACAAACAAGAAAAATAAAAAAAAGAATATGGCAGATGATAAACCTTCAAGATAACGTTTCTTTGCAATTACAAGATATACTCCAAAAAAAGAGGCTCCTAATAAAAGAGGCTCTTTAGCCATGGCTCCCAACCCAATAAACAGAACAGACAACCAGTAGCGTCTCTTATAGACAAAAAAGAAAGCCCATAACGATAAAGGAATATAGATATGGTCAGGATGAAAATCTGCAATACTGTTGTATTCAACAGCAGGATACATAAG
>JALXFI010000396.1 GCA_027069035.1 bacterium | reverse complement strand
TATTCACCCCGCACGAAGGGCTTCCGTCTTTTAGGTATATCCTTTTGATATCAAACATTCTTATAATATTCAAGACCTCTTGCGCTCCTTTTAAAAAATAATCTGTAACATCGGCCCCTGTATTGTCTATAACCCGCCCCTTTCCTTCAATAACATCGGCCCCGTTAAGGCCTTGTATCTCGGCCGGATTTCTTGGAGTGGGCATGCCGCCGAGCTGTTCAGGGCACAGAGGCAGGTAAAAAGTCTTTCTCTTTAAAAAAGTTTTCCTTAATGAATTGCTGCCGTTATATCTACAGTTTATTCCAAGAAGACATGCGCTTATGGCTATCATTGTCTGATTTTACCTATATGGTTATGGGGGGATTTACTAAAACACCACGGGTATTTACGCAATCGGAAATTATCACTCTTCGTCCCGATACGGTTAACCTGCCTTCTGCAAACAACCGGATTGCTTCCGGATATATCCTGTGTTCCTGCTCAAGTATCCTTTTGGATAATTCTTCTTCTGTATCATTTGTATGCACAGGCACCACCGCCTGAATAATAATTGGCCCCGTATCAACCCCTTCATCAACAAAATGTACCGTGCAACCTGAAAACCGCACACCGTAATCTATTGCCTTTTTTTGGACATGAAGCCCCGGAAAAGAAGGGAGGATAGCAGGATGGATATTCATTATCCTCATTGGGAATCTACGTATAAACTCAGGGCTAAGCACGCGCATGAAACCGGCAAGAACAACGAGCTCTACATCTTCTTTGAGTAATACTTCCGCTATAACGGTATCGTATTCCTTTCTTTCAGAATACCGGCCGTCTTCTACGACCTTGTTCGGAATCGAGTATTTTTTTGCCCTCTCAATAGCGTAGGCATTTGGATTGTTGCTTATAACGACCCTTATCGATGCATTTAAAGCCTTTTTTTCAATGGAGTTTATTATTGCCTGCAGGTTTGAGCCATTGCCTGATACAAGAACGCCTATATTAAGAGGTTTTTTATTCTTTGACACTTGGAATTTCTCTATCACCCTTTTAACTTAATATATAACATGAAATAAATCTCATATATATTTAAATGTGCAGCATTTTATAATGTATCTTAAACTAAGACTATCTCTTCTTCGTTATTTGTTTTTTCCTCTATGGAACCGATCAGGTTTGCGTTTTCACCTACGGTGTTAAGCCTTTGAATGATATCATCCGATTCTTCCCTTGGCGCAACTATAACCATTCCAATGCCACAGTTAAATGTTCTATACATTTCATGTTCTGAAATGTTGCCGTTTTCTTTTAGAAAGTTGAATATAAACGGCACATCCCACGAATCTTTACCGATCACAACCTTGCAACCTTTGGGCAGTATCCTTGGAAGATTCTCTATTAATCCTCCGCCTGTTATATGGGCTATGCCTTTTATTGTAAAGTCTCTTGTTAGATTGAGTATCGGCTTTACGTAAACCTTAGTTGGGGTAAGAAGCTCTCTGCCTATCTCATGTTTGAGCCCCTTTACCTTGCTGTCTATATTTAGTCCCAACTTGCCAAAAACAACTTCATTTAAGAGAGAGAAACCGTTGCTATGAAGCCCCGACGATGCGAGTCCTATGATGCTGTCTCCAATCTTTATGTTTGAGCCGTCTATTATCTTATCCTTTTCTACTACACCAACCGAAAAACCTGCCAGATCATACTCGCCATCCTTATAAAAACCGGGCATCTCTGCAGTCTCGCCGCCTATCAGGGAGCAATTTGCAAGCTCACACCCTTTTGCAATGCCTTCAATGATACTTTCTGCCCGTATGGTCTTTAGATTTCCTGCAGAAAGATAATCAAGAAAGAAGAGCGGCTCTGCCCCTGAGGTTAATATATCATTAACGCTCATTGCTACAAGGTCAATACCTATCGTTGAGTGTATACCCGTCTTAAAGGCTATCTTTAGTTTTGTGCCAACGCCATCCGTGGAAGATACCAGAACAGGGTTCTTGTATTTAATCATATTAATTGAAAATAGGGCTCCGAAACTGCCTATACCGCTTAAGACTTCAGGTTTATATGTGTCCTTAGCAAGTTTTTTGAATTTTCCCGTCAACCTGTTGGCTTCATCAATATCAACACCTGCGTCACTGTAACTGAGTTCTTTCATCGATCCTCCTTATAAAGACATCTTAAAATCTGCAAATGAAGAAATTTCGTATGTAATGGAAATACGGAAATTTAATGCAGTAAAAGACTTGCCGCTAATTAAGGCAGGAAACATCTTGTTTAGAGGCGCTCTTTAAGTTTTTTCAGGGCCTTTGATTCTATTTGCCTTACGCGTTCTCTCGTAACCCCTAACTTATTGCCTATTTCTTGAAGAGTCAATGGTTTGTCTATTAAAAATCTCTCACATATTATGGATTTCTCTTTTGGATTAAGAGCCCTTAAAGCTGTATGTAACCGTTTTTTTGCAAGTGATTGTTCTTCTTTTATTGACAGGGCATTCTCCTGATCACTGGATGTGTCGTGCAGATAGTCGAGAAATGTTGCCTCTCCGTTTTCTCCAACCTCTTTGTCAAGGGATATATGGTGAAGGTTTCGCTGTGAAGAGGGTGAGGGAATGTCTCCCTGTAGAGCATCAAGATTGTTCATGTTTAAAGAGTTGTAAGCGTCCGCAAAAGACAGCTCTGTCTCTCCTGTGATCTTTTCTATCATTTCTCTTGACTTGTCGAATTGGGAAAATAAAACCTTTCTCAATTCGGAAGAACTTCTCTTTACTATGCTCAATGCCTTTAATATAAACTGCTGAATCTGCGCCCTTATCCACCAAACGGCATATGTGATAAGACGGTAGCCTTTATGCGGATTGAATCTTTTTACCGCCTTCATAAGTCCTATATTGCCTTCCTGAATAAGGTCTATGAGTTTTATTGCATGTTCGGTCTGTTGAGCGATATAGCCTTTATACTCTATCGCTATCTTTACGACAAACCTTAGATTTGCTGTTACAAGTTTATGCGCTGCACTAATGTCATTATGCTCAGAATACCTAACGGCAAGGTCAAACTCTTCATCTTTAGTAAGGAGAGGGACCTGGTTTATCTGGACAAGATAACTTTGAAGCGAATCCGACAATACAGGTAGTGACATTTTTTTATTCCTCCATAGATGCTGTTATATTTCATTATGTGGTTATGTTAAAAATTTAACAGAAAAAACGCTCTTAGTCAAGCCTGCAAAACATCCGCTTATATAAAATATATATGCTGAATCCTAAGATTTTAAACGCCCCATAACTCGCTTTATTTTATGATAACTTTAAAGTAGATAGAACCAAAGGAGCAAGCACTTTTACACGTTCGCCCTTCAGGGACTTGACAGGCAGTTTATATAAACCTACATTATATTAAATAATTATAAAAATAATACAAACTCAAGAGGAGGATCTATGGGTAAGATAATTGGTATTGACCTTGGCACTACAAACTCTGTTGTAGCGATTATGGAAGGCGGCGAGCCAAAGGTGGTGGTTAACGAAGAAGGAAGCCGTATAACGCCCTCTGTGGTTGCATTTACAAAAGAGGGTGAAAAGCTGGTTGGACAGACCGCCAAGAGGCAGGCAGTGACAAATCCTGAA
>JALXFI010000395.1 GCA_027069035.1 bacterium | reverse complement strand
ACCTGTCCCCGTATCGCAGTTCAACGGCCTCAAACTTTCCTGTTGAAGCGCCCGAAGGAACGGCTGCCCGTCCCCAGCAACCGCTTTCCAGTATAACCTCAACCTCCAGGGTAGGATTGCCTCTTGAATCAAGTATTTCACGCGCCAATACATCAATGATTGTGGACATGTGTTCTCCTCCTTTTCCTTAACTGAAGCCGGATAATAAATGATAATTTAAAAGACCTTCAGCTAATCTAAGATTTGTAATGAATGAAAAAATCATTTTGCAGTATTGTAAAATTTATCAAGGTTAGTAAAATTAGAAAAGGATATAAAACATCTTTTTCCATACTATTGAGATAATATATTAAAAAATGAAAAAAGTGAAGGGTTTAGTTGACACCCAAATACCGCTATCGCGGTATTTGGGTGATTGACAAAGGTCTATAAACTATGAGAATATTTAGTTTAATGAAAACTTCTTCCATAAAAAAATATCTACTTTTTTTTGTAATTTTCCTTCTCTTTATTTCATCTGTGTTTATCTATTTAAAACAGGCTGCAATAAAAGACTGGATCAAGACTTACCTTATAAGCGTTATTGAGGAAAGAACCGACTTGGATATAGAGGCCGAAACGATCAAATTTAAGTTTTTTCCGGAATTTTCAATAATAGGAAATGGGGTTAGTATTTTTGAAAAACACGAAGTTAAGTTTTTTTCGGCGTCTGAGATTACAATAAAGCTCGGCCTATCCACACTCCTCTTACAAAGACCAATCCTTCGTTCTATTGAGCTCCAAAGACCTGTTTTCTTCGTTAGCCGCGACAAAGATGGAAAGTTTAATATACCTTACCGCTTGGATACTAAAGATAACAAGGTGTGGAAAGCGCCTTTTTTTGCCAAGAAAGTTCTTATAGTGAAAGGTCTGGTGATCTTTGAAGACAGGATGGTGACTCCTTTGCGCAGGTATAGTTTTAAAAGACTTGATGCCATCGTCAAAGTCCCTTCTTTTGTAAAACAGCTTACTTTCAGGTTAAGCACCGAATTGGAGGAAGAGGGTAAGGTCGGAAGCTTAGATATAAAAGGCAAGGTAGATGTTGCCGATAAAGAGATGAATGCCGTCTCTCTTTTACTTGAGGGAAGGTTCAATGATTTAAATACTGCGGTTTTTCTCCCCTATATAAAGGATAAGGGATTTGTTTCTCTCTCCGGCACAACAAGCGGTGAGTTTATCCTGCGGGGCGGGCTCAAGGATGGGTTTTTATCCGGCAATGTTTCATCTGACAAACTAACGTTTTCAATACCCCCTTATTATCCAGACAAAGTGGAATCAAAAGAGATAGGGCTCGATTTTACTTTAAAGTACGGGGATAATGCTATTTCGGTAAGCGAAGTAAACGGAACGGTTGATGGAGTGAAGCTAAATGGTGCTTTTAATCTGGATTTCAAAGGCAAAAAACTTGATGGAAGGTTCGCTACATCCATGTTTGACTTATCTTGGTTCAAGACCTATCTGCCGCAAACCGGAAAATGGAACCCTGCATTATATTTAAAATATGTAAAGAAAGGGACTGTTGAGTTAGAAGAGATAAGATTTCAGGGCAGCTACAAGGACTTTCTTTTTAAGGATAATTTTATAAAGAAAAAACCCCTTTCAGCGAGAATAAAATTAAAGGGGGTGGATATATTTTTTGACAAAAAACACCTTCCTGTAAGAGCTTTAACCGGCAAGATGACATTTGCGGGTGAAACGGTGAGTTTTGTAGATTTAACAGGTGTGTACGGAAAAACCGTTTTAAAGGAACTTTCAGGTTCTGTTTACAAGGTCTTTTCTTTAAAACCTGAACTGAATCTTGCGCTGAAAAGTGAACTCAAGTTAGATAACATTAATGGAGTGTTGACGGCATTTTATCCGGCAGAAAAAGATCGGCTAAATGGCTTAAAGGACATGCGGGGCAGTCTATCCATTAATCTGAATTTAAGGAAGGTCATAGGAGAAAAAAGGATAGATCTCCACGGCGATGCATCATTTAATGATGCCGGTTTTTATTACATTCCCATGTCGTTAAAGGTTTCTGGTCTTAAAGGAGGTCTTTCGTTTTCACGCGATATCATTTCATTTAAACATCTGGAAAGTCTTGTAGGGGATTCTTCGATTGTTTTAAACGGTAGCATTGAAGGATACGGTTCAAAACTGCCTCTTGTAAAGATGGATGCAGATTACAAACTCTCGGACAAAGAAATAAAAATCCTTTCAGCAAGCTCAAGGATAAAAGATATAAGATTTGACGGAGAGGTCTCCGGCAATATCTCTTTTAAAGGTACCCTTAACAGTGGTGTTTTCAGTGGAACTTCAGACCTTACAGATATCGCCTATGGTCTGCCGGATAGTTTGTATAAAGTAAAAGGCATCTCCAATAAGGTAAAGTTTAAAGGCAGATATGATAGGTCCGGGAAACACACCGGTTTACAATTTACCTCAGAGTATATGGATAAAGCCATCAAGATAAGCGGCAGTCTAAGGGACTTAACAAGACTTGATGGGGATTGGAATATTGATATAAAGGATTTGAATATTTCATGGCTCGAAAATCTTCTGCCTGCTGCAGAAGACCTTTTACTGTTCGGCACAGTTCAGGGAAGACTTTCTCTTAAAGGTCCTCTTGTAAAGTGGAAGGATTTAAAAAGTTCGGGGGCGCTTAAGGCCATTGATGTCTCCTTTATGCCCACACCCGACTCCATGCCCGTAAAAGACCTTACACTTACTCTCAAGATTAATGATAATAAGATTATCATACCTTATATCTATTTTAAACGGGGTAAGTCCCTGGTGGAAGGCGCTGTTTCAGTTGACGGATTTGTAAAACCGCATGTGGTCTTTAACATAGGTTCTCCTTTTATAAGGGATGAGGATTTTCCAACCAATGAGAGGCTTAAGAGATTGATTGAGACGTTTATAAAAGGCGGAAGGGTTGCGGGAGAGGTAAAGATTGATGAAGGAAGATATAAAGATGTGTTTTTCAGCGACCTTAAGGCAAATTTAAATATGAAGAATGGTTTATGGAAGGTCTCACCTCTTAAAGTAAAGCTTGAAGGTGGAATATTTAAGGGGGATGTAGAGATAACCCCTGTGTCTGCAGGGGGCAACAGGTTTGCACTTACCATGGAATGGGTTAAAGGAGACGTTGAACAGGCCATCAGGCAATGGTTTAAGAAGGATAAGGTTATGAACGGTACGGCAAATATAAAAGGAAGGCTTTCATGGGAGGGCAAGAATAAAGACGAATACCTTAGAAGCTTAAGCGGTGAACTTGCAACTGAGTTTAATGATGGAAGAATTTTCAGACTTTTTTCGATCTTTTCAAAACTTCTGGGCACACTAAATCCCTTGCGAATCGTAACGCTTGACCTGCCAAGTTATAATGAACGGGGTATGAAATATAAAAAGATAAACGGTGATTTTAAGCTTAATAGGGGAGCGCTTGTTACAGATAATCTCGTTATAGACGGTAAAGAGATGCGGATACTCTGGGTTGGAAATCTCGATGTGCATGACTATGAGATAGATTCCTTTATGGCTGTCCAGCCATTTGAAACAGTTGACACTATCCTGGAAAAAACTCTGGGAAATATCCCCCTTAT
>JALXFI010000394.1:3029-3627 GCA_027069035.1 bacterium | reverse complement strand
AAAAAAACTCCTTATTGTCCGTCTCGATGCTATCGGTGATTTTATTATTTTTCTTGACACATTTAAGGAATACAGAAAGCTCTATCCGTCTTCTGAGTGGGAGATTACCTTGCTTGGCAATCAAGTCTGGAGTGAACTGGCAAAACCCCTTCCTTATGCGGACCGGTATTGCTTCCTTGATAGAAAAAAACTCCTCTTTAACCCTCTTTACCGCTATAGAATTCTTAGACAAATCAAAAAAAAAGGTTTTGACACGGTTATACACCCTGTCTTTTCTCGTGAATATCCATTGGGTGACGCAATAGTTCGTGTAAGCAACGCTACAAAACGAATCGGTAGCGTCGGAAATATCGATAACATGTTTACGTGGCAGAAGAAAAGTGGCGATAGGTGGTACACAAAGTTAATTCCGTCTCCTGATAAGCCTTTGCTTGAGCTTGAGCGCAATGCCGAGTTTCTTCGGGGATTGGGATTGAAGGAATTCAAAGCCTCTACACCTGTCTATCCTGTCAATATGTTATTACAATCACCACTAAAATCAGATTTATCTGTTGTCAAGCAATACTTTGTAATTTTTCCTGGTTCTGCTGTCGCCGAT
>JALXFI010000394.1:0-3019 GCA_027069035.1 bacterium | reverse complement strand
TTGACCGCTTTGCTACAATTGCTCGCTCCATTTATGAAAAAACATGTTTCACTCCGGTGATTTGTGGAGGCCCCGGTGAAGAGATGCTGGCGAAAAACCTTACATTATTGGCTCCAACACTTCCATGGGAAAATTTTGCAGGGAAAACCTCATTAGACCAACTTCTCATAATATTGAATAAAGCTAAGATACTCATAAGCAATGAAACCAGCGCTGTTCATCTTGCAGCCTCTGTAGGCTGTCCAACAGTTTGTATAATGGGGGGCGGCCATTTTGGCCGGTTTTTTCCTTACGGGAATTTGGAAAAAAATCGTATTGCATACAAGAAAATGGATTGTTTCGGCTGTAACTGGCAGTGCAAATATAAGACTGTCAGATGCATAGAAGAGATATCATTCGATGACGTGTGGAAAGAAGTCAAGTACAAAGGGTCAGGTCTATTTTGTTAGCATTAATATATAACCGTAACTACAGTGATTACAAAATCAACAAGGTCTCCCACCATGATGTGGGTTTTTTAGATATATCCGATGAGATAGTAATCTGGAAAATTCTCTCTTCCTGCAGGATTACGATATAACGAAATTACGAAAATTAGTATACAAGCAAAAGAGGTAAATATCAAAAATTTGCTGTCACTTTGCCTGTATAGGGGAGGAATCTGTGTTACCATTTAGCTAAATGTGTAATCAGCGGAAGCAATTATGGTCCGGACACAGATTCAGATGACGGAAGAGCAGATAGGCAAATTGAAGAAGGAGGCTGCTGCTGCACGGCATCAGTCAATGGCAGAGCTCATACGTCAGGCCGTGGACAGCTTTATTGCTTCAAAGGCCGGCATCAATGTTGAGGAAAGGAAGAAACGGGCGATTGCTGCGGCCGGTCGTTTTCGTTCTAATGTTTCTAATCTTTCAGACGCCCATGATGAGCATCTGTCCGAGGTTTTCAGCAGGTGAGGGTCTTTTGATGATGTTTTGCCTCTAATCAACGTTCAATGGGTTGACGAGGCGCTTCACAAGGCAGGTGTTAGTGCGTTGCTCATAGCCTCGAAAAGAAAACTCAGCATGGTTGACTGCGTTAGTTTTGAGACCATGCGATACCTTGGGATAAAAACAGCTTTTACCTTTGATACAGATTTTGCCCAACAGGGTTTTCAATGTATCTCCTGATATGCTCCCCTATCCGATTGCCTTGCCCATTTTTTCGCAAGATAAGGATGAATTAGGGACTTTCCCTGTTGTTTCTTTGTTTTCTCATGGTGCCCGGGCCATCCGGGGGCCAGTGACCCTAAGCTATGGAATTTATTTTACCATTGAATACAGACTGTTAGGAATGATACGATGAATAAGAGTATCATACGCTTAAGTCTGTGGCTCGGTGAGTTTTACTCAGAAACAAAAGGGGTCTGAAAAACTTTCGGCGTTAACTCAATAACCATTATTTGTAATAACACATGATCCTCTGAATATATATGAAGCAAGCCGACGACAAAAACAAACCTTTAGTCTCCATCATAACCCCCTCCTATAATCAGGGAAAATTTATTGAAGATACGATTCGGTCTGTTTTAAGCCAGGATTATACTAATGTTGAGTATATAGTAATAGACGGCGGTTCTACGGATAATACGGTAGATATACTAAAAAAATATGAAGGCAAATTTAAGTGGATATCTGAAAAGGATAAAGGACAATCCGATGCTATTAATAAAGGGTTTAAGATGGCAAAGGGGGATATCCTTGCGTGGCTAAACTCTGATGATACTTATCTTCAAGGTGCAATTAGTAAAGTGGCAGATTTTTTTCAAACACATCCTGATACAGGAGCAGTTTATGGAAAGACCCATTTTATTGATGAAGCAGGCAAGATTGTCGGACAGTATCCTACCGAACCATTTGACTTTAAAAGACTTGCAGTGTTTAACTTTATTTGTCAACCCTCTATGTTTTTTAAAAAAATTGTCTGGAATGAAATAGGCGGCTTGGATATGAACCTTAACTACTCGATGGACTATGATTTGTGGATAAAAATAGTTAGAAGATTCAGGGTTGAGTACTTTAATGAATTTTTATCAACATACAGATTGCATACAGAATCTAAAACTATTTCTGATATTCATGCATTAAAGAACAACGAAGAATGTTTAAAGACGGTAATGAAATTATACAATTGGGCTCCTGCAAACCGTGTTTACGGATATTATTACTACCTTGTAAAAAATAATATCCCATCATGTTTTTCAAAGTTGAAATTTATTATGTTTCCCATAGTGTTCATTGTCTCACTTGTGGCGTATCTACGCATTAATAAAGGAGTTAATTTGAAAGACTTAAAGATGTTGCGTCCAAGTTATATAAAAAAAATGATTAATGGCTGGGAGTTTAAGAATTTGCTTAGGTGAAAAAACTTTGTGAGGAAATAACTATAGTTAAAATAAAATGGGGTATTAATGATTTTATTTGACCGTATTAAATCGCTTGCCCGACTTGTTCTATTTGCACCGGTTTGCGAATTGGTAGATGCTGGGGTTATTATGTTGCCTCAGTCTAAAGTAAAGAAAAAAAAAGTAAAGAAAAAGCTTTTACTTGTCCGCCTTGACTCCATAGGAGACTTTATTTTGTTTTTGGACACTTTTAAGGAATATAAGAAACTCTACCCTGTAAACGAATGGGAGATTACGCTTTTAGGTAACCAAGCATGGGCTGAGCTCGCTGAAAAACTTCCTTATAGTTGTCGCAACCGGTTTCTTAATAGAAAAAAGTTTCTCTCTAATCCTCTTTATCGTTACAGAATTCTTAAAAGAATAAGAGAGGAGAGATTTGATGCGGTTATTCAGCCTACCTTTTCACGTGAATTTGTTTTCGGTGATGCAGTGGTTCGGGTAAGTGGTGCAGTTGAGAGGATTGGTAGTTCCGGGGGGCTCAATAATATGATTGTATGGCAAAAAAAGAGAAGCGATAAATGGTACACCCGCTTAATCCCTGCTTCTAACAAGCCGCTAACTGAGCTTGAGCGTAAT
>JALXFI010000393.1 GCA_027069035.1 bacterium | reverse complement strand
ATGCAAAGATATTTCCCAAATCCCGCGATAGCGAGATTTGAAATTGGCAATACATCTTTAACTGCTGTGTTCTCGGCGATTTTCTTTCTCACCGTACCGGTTATGTACGCCTCAAAAGAAAAATCGCCTGCGGCCTTGCATTTAAAGCGTCTTGCCAATTTGCCCAAAAACCTATCTCTGTTTTTGGGTATTTCATGCCGGTCTATTCAGGGTCTGGAGGTAATCCAAATCCCGCGACAGCGGGATCTGGGTTGCTGTATTGACTAAGGGAACTTCTGTGTTATAGTATAAAGTGATATGTCAGCTATATCTCACTTAAATCCCGTACTTCTTGGCTCAATCGCTTCACTTCTAACCGGCCTTGCAACAGGTGTCGGCGCTTTGCCGATACTTTTTATAAAGAAGGTCTCCGAGCGTGTCCTCGATTCCCTGCTTGGTTTTGCGGCAGGCGTAATGCTTGCCGCAACGGCGTTTTCTCTTCTTATCCCAGCCATAGACATAGGCGGGGTGTGGAGAACCGTTATTGGCCTTTTCGCAGGGGCATTCTTTATTGTTATAGCAGACAGGTTTCTCCCCCACTTTCATCCATCACCCGGTATAGGGCTTGAAGGCCCGAAAAGCTCATTGCGTAAGGTTTGGCTTTTTGCATTTGCTATAACCATACACAACTTTCCGGAAGGCCTCACTGTCGGTGTGGGATTCGGTGGAGGGGACTTTGCCGCCGCAACGGTGCTTGCCATTGCAATAGGGCTTCAGAACATGCCGGAAGGGCTGGCCGTTGCCCTTCCTCTTGTCAGAGAAGGGTACTCCGCAGGCAAGGCGCTCCTTTATGCGACCCTTACAGGACTTGTTGAGCCTCCTGCAGGCATCATAGGGGCCGCCGCTGTTTTTTGGATGAAACCCATTCTGCCGTATGCGCTTGCTTTTGCCGCAGGGGCTATGCTTTATGTAATATCGGATGAGATAATACCGGAGACTCACAGAAGGGGATACGAAAAAGAGGCAACCTTCGGTGTTATCACGGGTTTTGCAGTGATGATGATACTGGACAATCTTTTCGGTTAACTGTCTTCGAATTATTTCCGATAAAGGGATTATGAGCTTATTTATCCTTTTAGTGGCAATACTGTCTCTGCTCCTTACGCCGGGAGAAGCCCTTGCATGGGGGCCTGCGACACATCTTGAACTTGGGGGCAGGGTTTTAGAAAACCTTCCATTAATAGTGCCCGCTGTAAAATGTTTTCTTGAGAGGTATCCTTATGACTATCTTTACGGATGCATGAATGCCGATATCGCCATAGGGAAAAACCTTGTAGATGAGACAAAACATTGCCACAACTGGGACGCCGGTTTCAAGGTGCTTAAAGAGGCGGGAAACGATTCTCAGAAGGCCTTTGCCTTCGGATATTTAAGTCATCTTGCCGCTGATACCGTGGCGCACAACAGTTTTGTTCCATCCAAATTGGTGTATACGTTTTCCGCCAGAACTACACACCACATCTATTGGGAGCTCCGTTTTGATTCAATGGCTGACAAGAACGTCTGGGCTATGATTGAACATATAACAGGCTCTATTGACAAGGGGAACGACACACTCCTTAAAAACATAACAAAAGACACGCCTTTTTCCTTTGCCGCCAACAAGACCATCTACAGAAGCATCATCTTTATCCACAGGATGAAGCAATGGCAGAAGATGATAGATGCCCTCTCTAAAAGGTCTAAGTGGATTATAACGGGCAGGGAAAGGGAAACGTTTTTTCAATCGGCTTTAAGCGCAATTATGGATTTTCTTTCGGCAGGCAATAATGCCGGCTGTCTCAACGCAGACCCGCGCGGCAAGGTTAAGCTTTCTCAGGCCAAGGCATTGAGAAGAAGACTTAAGACGGTAAAAAGAGAAAACGGCCCTTGGCAAAAACTGCTCAAAGATGCGTTAAAAGAGGTTGATGATTATAATAGTTTCAATATGTTAACCTATTAGCGCTTCAATAGGCGCAATCATTTAAAAAGTTTTTCCAATCCTTTAATGCCCTTTCAATTATTAACTCCCTTCTTTTCTTCTTGTTTCTTATAGCCTCTTCAGGCACCGGCAGAAGGGCAAAGTTTATATTGCTCGGCTGAAATGAGCCTGCGGAAGATTCTGTTATATATGAGATGAGCGAGCCGTGGGCAGAAGTGCGCGGAGGCGCCTTAGGCAAAATCCCCTTCATCCTTTTTGATGCATTTATGCCTGAGACAAGCCCCATTGCGGTTGATTCAAGATATCCCTCCACTCCGAGAAGCTGGCCTGTAATAAAAATATTTTCATTTTTTTTAAGAGAAAGGTCCGGCTCTATCAACTCCGGAGAGTTTATAAAGGTATTTCTGTGTATACTGCCGTACCTTAAAAATACGGCATTTTCAAGCCCGGGGATGAGCCTGAAGACCTTCTCCTGAGCCGCCTGTTTAAGCCTTGTCTGGAAGCCGACCATATTGTATGCGCTTTCTTCCCTGTTCTCGCTTCTAAGCTGCAGTACGGCGTAGGCCTCACGCCCTGTTCTGGGGTCTTTAAGCCCGACCGGCCTCATCGGGCCAAATCTCAAGGTATCCTTGCCTCTGCGTGCCATTATCTCGATCGGCATACATGCCTCAAACATCCTCTTATTCTCAAACCTGTGCGGCACAACCTCATCGGCCTTGATGAGCGCATTATAAAATGTCTCATACTCGTCCTTATTCATAGGGCAGTTAACATAATCCCTGCCGCCTTTGTCATACCTTGATGCCTTAAATGCCTTTGAAAAATCTATGGATTCGGCCTCTACGATTGGAGCTATCGCATCATAGAAAAAGAGGGCGTCACCCCCGAGAAGATGCGTAATGCCCTTTGAAAACCTGTCCGAGGTGAGAGGGCCTGTGGCTATAATACACAAACCGGACGGGATTTCTTCAACCTCTTTGCGCACAACCTCTATAAGCGGATGAAATTCAATTTTTCGGGTTATGTATCGTGGAAAAAGCCCTCTGTCAACGGCGAGCGCAGAGCCTGCGGGCAGGCAAGTCGCCCGGGCCGCTTCCATAATAAGCGAACCTGCAAGCTCAAGTTCTCTTTTTAAAAGTCCTGAAGCGGAAAACGGATCTTTAGACTTTAATGAATTGGAGCAGACAAGCTCCCCAAGAAGCTCTGTCTTATGGGCACCTGTTGTCTTTACCGGCCTCATCTCGAACAACCTAACAGATACCCCCCTTTGGGCTGTCTGCCATGCCGCCTCGCTTCCGGAAAGCCCCCCGCCTATAATATTTATTTTTTCCATAACTCGACCTTGATGGTTTTGTAAAAAAATTTAATTGGTTATTTGAGTTGATTTCTAAGGGTTCTTCAGAGCCGTAATTTTAGGGTTAAAATCAACAGTCTCCAAATCTCAAATAAGATGTCTTGGATAATATCACACCGGCATTATATTCATCAAAAACTTAATAGAATTTGCCCTATTTATTTTCTTGTGCTATAAATCAATCTATGGAAAACAAAGGCTTATGGAAGATATTAATAGTTGAAGACGATGAGGATATCTTAGACCTGATTGATTACATGTCATATAGCATAACATCGTTAACAGTTCATAGGAGAAAAAGTTATAGCACAACATCGTTAACAGT
>JALXFI010000392.1 GCA_027069035.1 bacterium | reverse complement strand
TACGGCCATGTATTCGGAACATACGGGCCGGTTGCCTGACTTCCGAGCCCGAACAAAACGCCGTCTATTATCTCCTGTTTATCAATACCGTATGCTATGGCCTTCCTTACCCGTTTGTCTTTGAACCACGGATGACGAAAGTTAAACCCAAGGTATGTATAACTAAATACGGGATATTTGAATTTTCTGAAGTTTTTTTTGAAATACGGCGTATTAGTCTGCCTTGAGTACTGGAGCGGTGTTAGACCCATCTGGTCGATACTTCCGGCCTGAAGTTCAAGAAACATGGTCGCAGGGTCGGGTATAAACCGATAAATATACCTGTTAAGGTACGGCCTGCCCTCAAAGTACCCGGGGTTGGCCTCAAGCGCTATCCGTTCGCCCTGCACCCATTCTACAAACTTAAAAGGCCCCATGCCTATGGGATGTCTTGTAAGGGAACTCTTTGTTAAATCCTTTCCCTTAAGAAGATGTTCAGGCAACACCGGAAGGTTGCCCCAACTGCTCAAAGCAGGGGCAAACGGTTCTTTATAGGCAACCCTGAAGGTATACCTGTCTAAAACTTCAGCTTTTTCAACCTGTTTAAAATCTTCAGAATATGCGGTGGGGGTATTCGGGTCAACTATGGTCTTGTAGCCAAAATATACATCATTTGCTGTAAACTCTACCCCATCCGTCCATTTTATCCCCTTTTTCAAATGAAAGGTTATTATAAGCCCCCCGTCAGCGATATCCCATGAATCAGCAAGGTCACCCTTAAGTGTAAGATCCGTATTGTATTTTACGAGTCCGTTTAAAACAAGACCCGCGACATCGTGTGATGATGCGTCCGAGGCAAGCATAGGTATAAGGATGCTCGGCTCTCCGATAGAGCCTACAACTACAGAATCGCCATATGACGGGGCGACACAGGTTTTATTATCGGTCGGTGAATGGGGCGGTTCTTTTTGGGCGTTCTCTGTTTTTCTACCCGATTCGTCTTTTATGGAAAAAAAGATGTAGAGAAGTATCAAACAAGTAGCAAAAATGATAAATTTTTTTTTCATTACCTCAACACACTACCCCTGTTTCTTTTCTTCAAGTATCTCAGATATCCTTCTGTAAAATTCTTTAACACTAAAGGGCTTTGGAATACAATCATAGAACCCCACCTTCACAAGGGTATCCACATAACCCGGGATCACATGGGCTGTGACTGCAACAACAGGTATGTCCCTTGTCTCCGGACTGCCCTTTATTATTTTTGTAGCCTCGATTCCGTCCATACCGGGAAGCTGAATATCCATAAGTATAAGGTCAGGGCGTTCCTTAAAGACCATTTTGATACCGTCTTCTGCATTTTCAGCCGCATAAACCTTATACTCCTTAAGTTTAAGGAGCTCTACAATCAGTTCACGGTTCTGTTCATTGTCTTCAACTACAACTATCTTTTCCATTAAGAAAATATTTTTATCATATTCCGGATAATACAGAAAAAAATCCGAACCACTGAAAACGCAGAAGTCACAGAATAATATTGCAGGTCAAATCAATGTTTATCCGTTTGATAGTTTTATAAAACAGTTATCTTTTTTATATAAAACTGTATCCTGTTTCAGTCTTTTTCAGTGCCTTCTGTGGCTTCTGTGGTTAAAGTTTTTAGTTTTTTCAATGGTTGTCCAAAAACCACAGTTTAAGATTTCGACTTATATGATTCTATAAGGACATTTGCCACCTCGGGTCTTGAAAACTCTTTCGGCGGAGTCTTACCTGCCCTCAGCATCTCTCTTACCTTTGTTCCGCTAAGTGAGATATGGTCTTCTGCATCATGAGGACATGTCTTGTACGATGCCATACATCCGCACTGCTTGCAAAAAAATGTATAATCAAAAAACATTGGTGTAATTCCGATCTCTTCAGGATTGAATTCATCAAAAATATAGTGGGCATCAAAAGAGCCGTAGAAATTTCCAACACCTGCATGGTCTCTTCCGACTATAAAGTGCGTACAACCATAGTTTTTCCGTACAAGCGCATGAAAGACCGCTTCTCTGGGCCCTGCATATCTCATCGCCGCCGGAAATACGGAAAGGACAACCCTGTCATTTGGATAATAATTTTCTATAAGCGTCTTATAACATTCCATCCTTATATCGGCCGGGATATCGTCTTTTTTGGTCTCGCCGATAAGGGGATGGATCAAGAGGCCGTCGGCCATTTCAAGGGTACATTTCTGAATATATTCATGCGCCCTGTGGATAGGGTTTCTTGTCTGAAAACCCACTATCCTCTTCCAGCCCTTCTCCTTAAACAGACGCCTTGTATCTATAGGGTCGAGCCGATACTCTTTAAAATCGTCATATTTGGGCCGGTTTATAACAGAGACCCTGCCCCCCAAAAGGACATCTCCTTTCTCATAAAGCCTTAAGACCCCGGGATGACACTTATCCTGCGTCCCATAGACACCGCTTGCTTCCTTCTCCCTGTTATTGCTGAACTTCTCTTCCACTTCAAGGATCCCCAAAGCGTCTCCGCCCTTATCAAAGAGGCCGACACTCTCACCGTCCTTTATCTTTTTGGCTTCATCGGCGCTAACGGAAAGGGTTACAGGAATAGTCCACACCGTGCCGTCCTTTAATCTCATATTGTCAATCACCGAGTGATAATCTTCCTTACACATAAAGCCTTCTATAGGGCTGAATCCCCCGGAGGCGATCATATAAAGGTCGGATATCTCCCAGTCTTTAAGAACCACTTTCTTAAGCCTGGGGATCAATTCCGAGACCCGCTCTCTGTCACTGCCTTCAAGAAATCTATTTACAAACCTCCCCCCATGGGGAGCTATTAAACTAAACACTATGCTACCTCCTTTAATATTTTTCTCTAAAAAACTAATATAAAAAAAAGACTAACCCTCATCGTGCAGACCGCACTCCGTCTTTTTAAATCCCGCCCATCTTCCAGCCCTTGGATCCTCACCTTCGGCTACAGGTCTTGTGCATGGCTCGCATCCAATGCTGGGATAGTTTTTGTCGTGAAGGACATTGTAAGGAACATTATTTTTCGTGATATAATCCCACACGTCTTTCGTCTTCCACCCAGCAATAGGATTTATCTTAACAAGCTTAAACTTCTTATCCCATTCTATAATAGCGGTGTTTGCCCTTGTTGGAGCCTGTTCCCTCCTTATACCTGTAATCCACGCATCCCTGTCTTCAAGCGCTTTTGTCAGAGGTTCTATCTTTCTTATTTTACAGCAAAGTGACGGGTCTTTCTCCCAGAGTTTGTCACCGTATTTCTCCGCCTGCTCTTCAAGACTGAGCGGTGAAGAGAATTTGACCGGTAATATATGATATTTCTCTATCAATCTATCCCTTACATCATAGGTCTCTTTAAAAAACACATCCGTGTCAAGATAGAAGATGTTGGCATCGGGTTTTATCTTTACCAGCATATCTACAAGAACAACATCTTCCGCACCAAAGCTGCATGCAAGTGTAATATTTGGTGAAAACTCGCCAAGCGCCCACCTTAAGACATCTTCAGGTCCTTTACCTTCATATTTTTCGCTGATCTTTTTAAGCTCCTCTTCCGTCCATCTTGTTTTTGTTGTTGAACTCATGACAATTACCTCCTGTTTTATCCAAAAATTTCCTTTACT
>JALXFI010000391.1 GCA_027069035.1 bacterium | reverse complement strand
CCTCTAAAGGCCCGGTACCGATAATTAATAGTTTTGCTTCATAAAACTTACTTACAATCTCCGGAAATAAATCAATTAAAAAATCCAACCCCTGACCTTCTCTTAAATGCCCCATAAATGCCAGTGTGTAACGATCAATATCTTCAAATGGACATATTTTTATATTCAAGTTAGTGCCGACTGGAACAGTAATTTGCTTTTCACGATACTTAGAAGACACTTCTTTTTTTTCCCTTTCTATCATCATCCTTTCCGATAAATTCCAATCTTTATCACAATACTTAATACAAAACGAGTCTATCCAGTGATATACACCATTCAAAAATCTATTTTTAAAACGTAAAGGAATATAATCAATTGTATAAAAAAAAACTTTCTCAACCATACCCAGTTTTTTTAATAAAAGACCTGTAAAAGCATTGAGATTATCAGCTCCTATATAAATATCGTACCTTTGTTTATCTAATATTACCCATAAAAACGTATATAGTACATCTTTACAATACATTAATATTTCAGGCAATCTCCACGGATAAGCTTTACATGATTTAATTCTATTTCCTTTTACATACAATCTCCAGAAAGAACATATATCCCCCGAATATAAAAATGGATGGCCAATAAATAAAAGTCTTTCTATCTTTTGATTTATAAGATATTTTTCAAGTTCCTGAGATGGGCCGGTGGCATAAATATGGGATACTATTACGACCTTTTTTATATCATTTCTAACCATTGGCTATACAAGAGACTGAATTACTTAAGACAATTGCTCACTAAAAAAATTATTCACTGTCTCCACCCTTCCCGTCTCAACTCTTTAACACCGAAAATCCCTCTAATCCTTCCCCATCCATACTGCCGGAGAGTTATCCAGCAGGCAAGCGGGTGGAAAAACCATGCCTTATCAGGATGTTTCTTATAGCCTCTAATAGTTTGATATAATAAAGGAATGATTGTAAGACATGAAAAAACAAATTTCAACAGTTTTATCTTATTACTATTCCACGGATATCTTCTAATACCAAGGCTGTCATAATAGAGATAATCCCTTATCCTTCGCTTTTGCTTCCTTGCGAAGGTTTTTATATTTCCTGAAAATATATGCACAATCCCCTTCTTTACCTTTGCAAAACGGATGCGGTTTGAGAGTTTGGGGGATAAAGAGTTGAGGAATTCATATATTATATCAATGTCAAAAAGATAATCATCTATATTACACTTATCCAACACAGATCTTCGGATTAAAAAACCATTAGCACCTATAGTAGGAAGATGTTTTGTATCAAACTCAATCTTTAAGTAAGCGCCTTTATCCTCTTCTTCATGAGGCATCTCCGTCCATTTTCCGGTAAGAGCGCAGTACCTGTCATAATTTCCCAAAAACAGGCACAACGGATCGTTCATTCCCAAAAGGGCACAATAACGTGTTATATACCCGTCCTCTGCTCTATATGTGTACTCAATAGGTTCAGAGGCTACTATCTCGTGATCTTTAAAAGGTTCTACCATGCTTGTTAACCAATCCTTGCATGGCAGAATATTGTCAGAGTCTATAAAAGCCACAATATCGTTTTTAACATGTTTAACGGCCACCGCTTTTCCGGCTTCAGCGGTTTTGAGTGGATTGTGATATATCTTATCCGTATATTTACCTGCAATATCAATAGTCCTGTCTGACGAACCGCCATCGGCAATTATAATCTCTACTCTATCGCAAGGATAGGCCTGCATCTCAAGGCTTTTAAGAGTATCCATCAGAGTTCTTTCTGAATTTAATGTAGGGATTATTACCGAAATAGACGGCTTCAATAAACCGGACACTAACAACCTTTCTCCTTTACCTTAAAATCCATAAGATGTCCGACAAGCTTATTTCCGGCACGCCACAAAAAGTGGATATCGTCCATATTTCTCACTGAGATTATTTTTTTCATAATATATTTAGGGCTTGCAAATGATTTATAGAGCATCCTTGTAAGTTCCTTTATATCCCCTTCAGACATCAATGATTTCATTACAGATTCACGCATATCGTATCTGTCCCAGTCTTCAGTATTAAGCCAGCTGTTTTCTTTACATTCATCAAAAAGCGGGGTTCCCGGATAAGGTATGACAATGGTTGCCTGAAGTGTGTCCACATAACCGGATTTAAAAAGATACTTTGCCAATTCTACCGTCTTAACAGCATCATCTTTACTCTCCCATGGATAACCCATCATGACTGTAACATGAGGCGCAAGACCTGAGCGCTTTGCCAGCCTTACACCTTCAACAATCTCCTCTACTTTAAGGTTTTTGTTTAATCTGTCAAGTGTATTTTGGTTGGCGGATTCAAGGCCAAAGAGTATAAACCTGAAACCTGCCTTTGACATCAATCCGTAATCGCTCTCATTAAGTGTCCCAAAACGCATGTTACAGTCTATTTTTACCTTCTTATTATAACCTCGTTTTATCATGCCATCGCAAAATTCTTTAAGCCAATCACCTACAGGAAAGGTTCCGCTATCGTCCATTATTTCCCTTACCCTGTATTTTTCGATCAGCATTCCAACCTCATCGAGAAGTTTTTTTGGAGACCTTACCCTGTATCCGTCTCCAGGATATGTTGTTGTCCATGAACAGAATGAACATCTGCCCCACCAACAATCCCTTGCAGTCATTGTATATGTACCCGGAAGATACCTGTAATTTCCATTTTTCTCGCTGTAAAGCCGCCATTTGGTCAAATCCCTGTCTATAACCGGCAAGGTATCAAGATTGTTATTTAAGCTGAATTTACCTGTATTCCTGATTTTGTCGTCTTCCCGATACCAGATGCCGGGGGACAAGTTAGTTAAAAGTTGAAAGTTAAAAGTTGAAAGTTGATTGCATAGATTAAGAAGGAGGAAGTCATAGTCTCCACCGGTTAAGACAAAATCAACACGGCTGTTTTGCATAGTTTCTTCAGGAAGAGCTGTAACATGGTCGCCCAGCAAAACAGTCGTCAGTCGCCAGTCATCGGTCTCCAGCCTTTTTAAATCATCAATAATCTTCCAGTGTCGCTTTACAACCGGTGTTTTGGTTTCAATGGCAATAATATCGGGTTTTTCTCTTTTTATCCTTTCCAACCACTCAACATATGTGAGCCCTTCTGCAATGGCATCATCCCAGAGGACATCAAAACCCGCTTGGTTAAGCATAGTAGCAGCATAGGCAGGAACCATAGGATAGATATAGGTAGGCTCTGTAAACCATTGAAATTGCCGGTTCTGAGCAAGGAGAGGAATCCCCTTCTCTGATTCAAGTGGTGGATATGAGATGGCAATTTTCATAAAAGTTAGTATATAAAGTATAAAGTATAAAGTTGTAAAATTTATAAGGTTTTAATAAAACCTGAAAGTATTTTTGAAATCTCCAATGTCAGACTGTGTAAACCGACAAACTCTTTTTGGGAGATATATTTTAATTCCAAAGAAAGATGCAACATAGATCTCACCTCTCCGCAAGATCCTTTTGCAATATATAGGAAATGCAAGAACTCTTTATTCGTCCTCCGTTCAAAACCCTCGGCAATATTGTTCATAATTGACACTGAAGCACGTTGTATTTGGTCTTTAAAATCAAAATCACGGCTGTTTTTAAAAATATGGTATATCTTCAATGTTAAAT
>JALXFI010000390.1 GCA_027069035.1 bacterium | reverse complement strand
TCATCTTTTGTAAACTACATATAAATCTATTAAAATATTCCGACAAGAGGCCTATCTCATCCTTTGACCGGTCTTCCATTTTCACACTCAAATCCCCTTTGGCCGCAACCTTAAAGGTTTCTACAAAACCTTTGATACGATGCACAAACCCCCTCAATATTCCGCCAAGCAAAGCTGCGGTTAACAATAGACTTACGATCATTGTTACAATAATAAACTTCAAGGTTTTGCTCAGGAAATCTTTTCCATGCGCCTTAAACTCATTTTGTGCCTTTTTGAGACGTTCGGATGCCTTTACTGCCTGCACGGCGCCTCCACCATGTGCTTTTGTCGTAAATGCAGCATTCGCAACTTTAACAAGCGTTTCGGGCACATCAACGGTAAAGACCAAAAACCCCTTAGGTGTCTCCACATCTATAATCGGCGCAAATCCGAGCATTGTTTTCCCTAAAATCAAAGTCTCTATGGCACCGGCTTCGTTTACGGCCTTACTCAATACAGAGCTAAGTCCGGACGGCAATATACCACCCTTTGGATAGAGCAGGTTTCCGTTTAAATCGGTAAAATAAACGGCGTTGAGACCCATTCCTTTTACCTGCGTTATAAGTTCTTTTGCCAAAATATCGTCGTCACCCTCAAGCGCCAGGAAAGCATCTCCCGGCATTTGTGTGGAAGATATGAGAGAAAGACCCGTAAATATCTGGTCTTTTTCAGCCTCAATAAGTTTTATTAATTCATATTGCACGGTAGTGCGTGTGTTGGAAATGATAAGGTTTGAAAATATGACTCCAATAAACGTAAAGATCACTGCAAGGATTCCAATCGGCAACCACAGCATTTTTGTCTTTAGTTTCATCCTGTTCAAGATATCCACTATTAACCTCATTATGCTCATAACCTCCTTTCAGATAAACAATAAATGCTGAAGCGGCGCAAAACATCTACCTCTTATGTCCCGCGCCGCTTTCAAAAAATTATTTAAATAATTTCTGCGCATCCGGCGTTGACAAATAGACGATTATCTTCTTTACTTCGGATGACGGCTCGCCTTTTGTTATGATACTCAACGGTCTGGAGATTTTATCACTCTTTATAATCTTGACCTTTCCGGGGTTGAGCCTGACAAACCCTTCGGATACGGCTCCAATCCCCCCTTTCAGTTTTCCCACAAGTTCGACTTCCTGCCTTGTTGATCTTACCTCACGCGCCCCCTTTACATAATCGGCCTTCTTCATGACCAATTCCTGAAAGACCGCCCTTGTCGCCGATGCTTTGTGTGAAGTGACAACGATAATCTTTCTATCCGGCCCTCCCAACTCTTTCCAGTTGGTAATCTTGCCGGTATTTATATCGGAAAGCTGTTTCCATGTAAGTTCCGACACAGGATTGGAAGGGTTTACAATCGGAACGATAACATCTTGAGTTATGATATGCTCTTTATAAGTCCCGTCTTGACTGAGACCCGCCTTCTCTAAGAGAAGACTTAAGGAGCTTGATGAGATAGATGCCTTTACCTTTCCATCCCTAAGCTCTTTAAACCCTTTGCCCGAACCGATCCCCCGAACCTCAATCTCAACCCCTGTATTAGACTCAATCGATGTCTTTGCGGGTTCCAACACCCTCTTTTGAACTGTAGTAGAACCCGAGAGGACAAGAACCTTTGCATTTGCATGTATTACAGAGAAACCAAGAACTAATAAAGATACTACTGTCAAAATTATTGCCTTTTTCATTACACTAACCTCCTTTTTAAATTTCCAAAAAATATCTCTCCAATAAGCGTAATAGTTTTCACCACCTCCTTTTATTAAAATACTTTGTTGGGAAAAAACAAGGACGTATCATCATGTATATATATAATAATTCGGAACACTTCATAACAAACTTTAGCAAAATCTGTGAGGGTATACGGATAGACGCTATATGGGGACTGTTGCCATGATAATCGGGGGGGGTAAAGAGAGATATTCGGACGTTGGGCCTGTATAGAGAATGTGATATCCATTGCCCTTTCAGCGGACACCCATCCTCACTTTAAATTTCCCCCTAAAACAGATTTAGAGGAAAACAGGGAGTAAAAAACCCTCTTGGTTTAAAGGTTTTGGTGATGTACAATATCACCTGAAAGGTTAACCAAAAAACCATGAAGGTTAAAGAGATATTTATCCAGACTTGGAGAGATTTCAAGGGGTGATATTGTAAAATAACACTGTGCACTTAAAAAATATACTTAAACAACTTCCCCAAATCCCGCTATCGCGGGATTTGGGGATAAACTTGACAGTTGCCTTTTATATGGTAGAGTAATTACTATATTACCCTGTTCTTAAGAGTCGGAGAGGGGATTTAAGCCTATTTACGGATGAAATTTTAGCGGGGTCGTGGAACGAGCGCTGTCTTCGAAGAGGTCTTTTGGAGGTTTTTTTGGAAGAGGATAAACTGCTCGAATCGCTTAAAAATAAAGAAAAAGAGATTGAGCGCCTTCTGTTAAAATCCAAGGAGGAGGCGGAAAGAATAGTTAATGAGGCTGCAAAGAAGGCTAAGACGATAGAGGCATCTTTTTCTAAAGAGTTTGATTTAGCGGCGAAAGAGGTGGTTAAAGAAGAGGAAAAAATTAGAAAAGAAATGATTGAAGATGAAAAGAACAGGTTTTTTGAGAAAAAGGTAAAGATAAAAAAGGCGGCGGAGAACCGTCATGAAGAAGCGGTTATGGCCGTTATAAAGTGGGTAAAGGACGGAGAGGCGACGGTTTGATAAAGACGATGAATAAGATAGAGATTATAGGGGTTAAGAGTATCTTTATGGATACCGTTGAGAAGCTCCACGAACTTGGTGTTTTACATATTGAAGACGTATCTAAAAGGCAGGGCGGAATAGATAAGTTTTTTAAGAAGATGCCTTTAAATAAAGAGAATACGTTTTTTAAAAAAGCGATTAAAAGGACTATTGAGAGATTGAAGAATATAATGCTTGTGCTTAAAAAACCGGCCTTTAAGAAAGGTCGGACCAATGGATTGCCTCCTGTGGATCCTTTGGCAAAAGATTTTCTTGATATGGTAAGAGACATTGAGTCTCAGGCAATGTCTCTTGCGAAACAAAGGACCGAACTTAAAAAAGAACTCCACCTTATTCTAAGATACGAAAGGATACTTAAAGGCCTTGCTCCTCTGCTTTCGAAGTTAAAGGATTTAAAATTTTTTGAAACCATAGGCGTGATTATTGAAATGGATAAGAAAAACATTATACCCCTTGTGGAAGAGGAACTGGAGAAGATAACGGACGGTAAATGTCAGATATTTGTAAAGGCTATAGACGAAGAAACCATAGGGCTTGTCATGACTTATCCCGTCAGGTTCGATGCACGTATAAAAAGTCTTTTAACAGACCGAAGTGTGAACGAGCTGAAACTTCCGGGAGAATATGGAGATATGCCGGTCTTTGAGGCATTAAAAAAGATGATTGTAAGGAGACATGAACTGCCGAGGGCCATATTGAAGATTGAATCGACCGTTACTTCTCTTTCAGAGAGATGGTTTTATAAGATCGAAGGGTGGATAACTGCGCTTTCTGATCTTTATGATGAAGTGGAGACGGTAAATTCTTGTTTGCAGGCCGGCCATACCTTCATAATTGTCGGATGGGCGCCTTTTGATGCCTTTGGTATACTCATAAGGAC
>JALXFI010000389.1 GCA_027069035.1 bacterium | reverse complement strand
CTTTTCTGCTCAGCCTGAAGGCAGGGGGACAGGGACTGAACCTGACAAAGGCATCTTATGTATTTCATCTCGACCCATGGTGGAATCCTGCGGTTGAAAACCAGGCGTCCGACAGAACCCACAGGATTGGTCAGAAAAAAAAGGTGATTATCTTCAGACTCCTTATGCAGCATACCATTGAAGAGAAGATGATGACCCTGAAAAAGAGAAAACTTGCCCTGTACCGGGCAATAGTGGAAGGCCCGCAAACAGGGAGAAAAGGCACGGCCCTGTCAAAGGCGGATTTTGAATACCTGCTGAGTGTATAAGATGGTTTTATCCGATATTCTTAAGGCATTTAAGTACATCAAGAACTCATTTCCCGGATACGAAGAACGCACTCAGCAGATAACCATGGCGGAAGAGGTCTGTAAATGCCTTAAAAACGGACAAAATATGCTTATTGAGGCAGGTACGGGGGTCGGCAAAACATTCGCCTACCTTATACCCGCCGTGTTGTCACGACAAAAAACGATAATCTCCACTGCAACCATAGCCCTTCAGGAACAGCTTATAAAAAAAGACCTCGCATTTCTTGTCAATGCCCTTCCTGTCCGTTTCAGTTACTCTATACTCAAGGGAAAGGGCAATTACCTCTGCATCAAACGCACAAGGGGATATTCGGAACTCGGGAATGACTTCAAGATGTTTATGGACTGGGCGGATAAAACCAAAACAGGCGACAAGGATGAACTCCATTTTCTACCGCCCTTCTGGCATAAGGTCTGCGGCGATTCCGAGGACTGTGGAGGCGGCTCGTGTCCCGACTACAGGGATTGTTTCTACTACAGACACTATAGAGAACTGTATAAAAACGATATACTTGTCGTAAATCACCATCTGCTTGCATTCGATCTCCTGTCAGAATTCAACCTGCTTCCCTTCCATAAACAGCTTATAATAGATGAAGCCCACAATATTGAAGAGGTCATCAGTCATGTGCTGGGCTCTTCTATCACTCTTTCGAGGTTCACATGGCTTATAAACCGCATGGCGGCATTGGGCATTGTGCGAGAAGATCTTTTAAAAGAGGCAAATACCTTCTTTTACACCGATGAGGAAAATCCAGGGCCTGTATCTCCGATCCCTGAATACAGGATAGAAGGACTTAAAAGGCTCGAGGGATTGCTTGAACCATACAAACAGATAAAAACTTTAAAAATCCTTAAAGGAAAGACAACCGATGAGAGGATGAGAGACAGGGTCGATACGGTCATATCCTCAATAGAGTCCCTGTCCGGCGACCTGAAAGGATTTATAGATCAACCCGATGGAAACAGCGTCTATTTCATGAGAATAAACAGAGGAACCCTTGAGATGAAGAGCAGCCTTGTGGACGCAGGTCCCGCCTTTGAAAGACTTACAGGGGCATATAAGAGTCTCATAATCACTTCAGCCACACTCAGCATAAACGGAAGTTTTGCGTTTGTAAAAAACAGGCTTGCTCTGGACTCATTCAGGGATGTCCTCATTGGCTCGCCGTTTAATTACAGGACTCAGGCGCTTCTTTACATAGACAATAAACTGCCGCCCCCTGTAAAACCGAACAGCGAGGTGTTTAAACAAGAATCATTAAAGGTGATTGAAGACCTTATTAACGCATCCGGAGGAAGGGCGCTTGTACTGTTTACCTCTTACAGCCATCTAAACTTTGTCTCAAAAAGTATGAAGATCAAATATCCCATAAAAGCTCAGGGTGATATGCCTTCTGCAAGGCTTATTGAGTGGTTTAAAGATACTCCTCACTCAGTGCTTCTTGCAACCGCCACATTCTGGCAGGGTATAGATATAAAGGGCAGTGGTTTAAGTCAGGTGATTATAACCAAGATGCCCTTTGGCAGCCCAGGAGACCCCGTATATGATGAAAGGTGCAGGAGGCTCGGTGACAGGTGGTTTCAAGAGCTTGCCCTTCCCTCCGCAATACTCCTCTTAAGACAGGGCTTTGGGAGGCTTATCAGAGCAATAGATGACACCGGGGTTGTCTCTATACTTGACACACGGCTTATCACAAGCTCATACGGCAGAACCATTACAACCTCTTTGCCGGATGTCGATATTGTACACGGTATCGATGATGTAAAAAGGTTTTTTACACCCAAATCCCGATATAGCGTCGGAATTTGGAAAAACCACATCTCTCAGTGAGATATAAAAGATGAAGATAAAACAGGCTGAATTTATATGCAGCGCAACAAAACCTCGTACGTTTCCTCCATCGAATCTTCCTGAAATCGTCTTTGCAGGAAGGTCAAATGTGGGAAAATCATCCCTTATAAACACACTGCTTAACAGAAAGGGACTCGCTAAAACAAGCTCAGTCCCTGGCAAGACAAGAACAATAAACTTCTACCTTATAAACACATCTTTTTATATGGTTGACGTGCCCGGCTACGGTTTTGCAAAGGTCTCTAAAGGCGAAAGGGGAAGCTGGAAAGATATGGTAGAAAACTATTTTCTCTCCGGCAGGGATATACGGGGGATAGTGCAATTGGTGGATATAAGAAGGGGGATAGAAGATGAAGAAGAGATGATAATCGAATGGATGGATCAGCTTGACATCCCTGTAACAATCGTCCTTACAAAGGCGGACAAACTCTCAGGAAATAAGAAACGCAACCGCATACGACTTATAAGATCGTCTTTTGACAACAAAGAAAACCCTGTATGCTTTTCATCCATGACAAGAGAGGGGAAAACAGAGATATGGAAAATTATAGAGAACCGGCTTCAGACTTAACGGATGGTAAACTCAAGGCTTTTTAAAAGCGCTCCGTCCTCGGTTACAACATCCACCCTCCAGTCTCCCGTCCATGAAGGCAGTATCCTTTTGCTGCTGTACGTCCTCCAGTTCGACGACCTTACAGGAAGTTCGACCTCTGCCATAAGTCTATCACCATAAAACCAGAGATGTTTTACCATGGTGTCACCTTGTGCCCCGGCTATCTTAGTAAAGGCATAGAGCTTGGATACCGTAGCCGGAAACGAGTCCGCCACATCCTGGGGGACACGGTCCACAACAGAGGTTGCAATAACACCTTCAACAACCTTAAGGTCTTGTGTTCCGCTGTCTGCTGAGAAGCTATAATAAGGAAAAGCCAAGAAAATCATGAATGATAATGCCGCTGCAATCTTCATGTATCGCATAAAACCACCTCCCATAAAAATATTGCATCAAAAAAACGCCCCAAAAGAAACGACTGCTTGACAAATAGCATGAGGACAAGTAAAATTCTTTTCGGTCTGCCATGCAGCGTTTAATAAGCATATATCTCTAAAAATTGTTCTAATTTAAGGGAGGGCAATATGTCAAGTAAAATCGTTTCACAGATTCAACGATGTGTCGTCACAATAGATGAAGAACGGACTGCATTAGAAGCAGCGGTGCTAATGACCAAGGAATATATAGGTTCATTGGTTGTAACAAGTTCATCCGTAATAAAGGGCATCTTTACCGAGAGGGACCTCATGATGAAGGTGGTTGGAGAAAAGATGAATCCTGAAGAGGTAAAGATAAAGAGTATCATGAAAAGTGACCCTATTAAAGTCACCCCTGAAGACACTGCAAGACACTGTATCGACCTTATGAAAGAACATAGATGCAGACACCTTCTGGTTTATAACGGAAATGAATTCCTTGGTATTG
>JALXFI010000388.1 GCA_027069035.1 bacterium | reverse complement strand
GTGATGGGCATCGATATGGAAGGACAGATAGTTCAATCCAATAAGCTGTGTATGGATATCTTTGAAAAAAAGAGTGTTGTTATACTTGGGGCGGATAGAAGAGAAGCGCTTTCTGAAGAGATAAATCTGATGATAGACAATATCGTAGAGTGCGGAAGTGGTTTTAAATTTATTTCCATTGAAGGAAAATGCTTCAGGGTTAAAGGAGTTATGATGAAACACCACGACGGTCAGGAAGGCATAATACTTACATTTGATGAGGAATGTGAGGGTAAATGAGAGTTCATTTATAAGGAGATGTGAGATGACAGAGCTTTCAGCGAAAATACCGAAAAAAATACTCTTCGTAGATGACGAGGAGAATATACTTCGTTCTTTAAAACGTCTTTTTATAGATGAAGATTTTGAGGTGTTTACCGCTTCATCAGGCATGGAAGGACTGGATATACTTGAAGATAATCATGACATCGGTATCATCGTATCCGATCAGAGGATGCCCGAGATGAGCGGTGTGGAATTTCTTGAAAGGTCTCAAAGAGTTGTGCCCGATGCCCTTCGGATGGTGCTTACCGGCTATGCCGATGTCACTGCGGCGGTTGATGCGATAAACAGGGGAGGCGCATTAAGGTATATCGCAAAGCCGTGGAAGGATGAAGAGCTTGTTCAGACAATTAAAGACGCATTCCACAGGTACTCGCTTTTACAAGAAAACAAAAGGCTTACAAATGTTATAAAGGAACAGAACAGGGAAATAAGAAAATGGAACAAGGAGCTTGAGTTCTATGTGCAGAAACAGACCGTTGAGATACAGAACAATAACAAGGAGCTTAAGAGACTCAACGAAAGGCTGAAGAGTAATTTTAAGCACACTATACATGCCTTTTCAAATCTTTTGGAACTAAGGACGGAAGACGCCGGAAGCCATTCAAGAAACGTAGCGGAGATTTCGGTCAAGATAGCGCGGCAGATGGGACTTGATGCCAAAGAAACCGAGGCGATCACCATTGCGGCGCTCCTCCATGATATAGGAAAGATAGGCATACCCGACAGACTTCTCTTTAAGGGTCTTGAAGATATGAGCTCTGATGAACTCAATATTTATAAGCTCCATCCAGTCAGGGGACAGACAGCCGTTGATGCGATCGATGACTTAAGAGATGCCGGCCGGCTTATTCGCCATCACCATGAATCTTATAACGGCAAGGGATTTCCTGACGGGCTTAAAGGGGATGCCATCCCTCTTGGCGCTCAGATAATCTCGGCTGCAGATTTTGCCGACAGGACTATCAGAAAGTGCAGTGAAGATAATCCTGTAGAGTATGTTATAAAGAAACTTACCGATGCTATAGGTAAACGGTTTGACCTGAGACTTTTAAAGTATATTGAAGAGCCGGTAAGAGGACTTTACTCAAGGTCGCTTCCTAAACAGCACATGGTTGAACTTGAGATACAGCCTGATGACCTGAAAGAGGGTATGGTAACGGCAAAAGAGGTAAAAAGCGGGACAGGCCTGCTTTTGCTTGGCAAAGACATGAAACTTAACGGCAAGAGTATTCAGATACTTAAACGTTATTATCAGATAGACCCGCCTAAAACAGGTGTCTTTGTATGGGTTAACAGATGATTTAAATTATTAAAAAAATGAGGAGGTTATAGTTATGAAGAGTCAGATATTGCTGGTAGATGACGAAGCCAATATCATTGCGTCTCTTAAAAGGGTGCTTTTTGATGAGCCATACAAGGTGCTTGCTGCTCAAAGCGGTGAAGAGGGTCTTGATATCTTTAAAAAATACGATATAAAGGTTGTAATATCCGATGAAAAGATGCCCGGCATGAGCGGGGCTGATTTTTTGTCCCTTGTAAAAAGGCGCAATCCCGATACAATAAGGATGATGCTTACGGGAAATGCCAGCATAGATGCCGTTATGAAGGCGGTAAACAGCGGCGAGATATACAGGTTTTTAACCAAACCGTGGAATGATATCGAACTTAAACTCGCCATACGTTCGGCGGTTGAAAAATATGACCTTGAGCAGGAAAATATGCGTTTGTTAAAGACCGTAAAACGTCAGGCGGCAGAGATAAAGGCTATAGAGAAGTCTTATCCGGGCATTACCAAACTTGAAAGGGATGAAGACGGAAACCTTGTCATACCGGAGATATCGGATGAAGAGTACTCCAAGATACTGACCGAGTGTAAAAGAAGATTCAGTTGAATCGAGCAAAGTGGATGGAGACAGTCAGTTTCTTTTTATTCCCCGCCCGTCTTATGTGAACAATTGAGCAGGGTTTTTTATCTATTGTACATTTACCCTGCAATTGCACGATAAAATATGCGCTTGCCCGTATCTTTATCTAATTCAAAGAAAATATTTATAATCAAAGGCTTGGCGCCTTGATTCTAAACCCATTTCATCACTTTGCCCATATCACTGCACATTTTTTTGTGCAATCACACATCTAAAGTTTTACGCTTGAAACAACTCTATAATCCATAACATACTGATTTTATTTTAATATTATTCAAAATAAAGGTTTTGGCACAGGGGTTGCTATATCACTTATGTGCATAGGTCAAGGCCGATCAATTTATAATATTAATTTACAGGAGAGTACAGATGAAAAAGATAAACTTATCAATCGTATTTTTACTTATACTTATTCCTTCCATATCATGGTCTTACACCTACGATGATGTCCTAAACTTTCTTGACGAGAACCCTGCGCCCGAGGGATGTTTCAACTGGGTTGAGGAGATTGCAACAATTTCCGGAAACGGTGTAAGGGTCTGGCAAAGGTGCGGCGGGGCGGCGCGTGTCTATGAAACGTATTATTACAGATACGCAGACATAAACAATACCGGTTCATACGATCCCCGGAAATGGAAGAGAGAGGTCTCATACTGTGACAACTCGTCCAAGGTATTAAGTGAGCCGTTTGAGCTTGGTGTTTATCCCGCGCCAACGGGCACCGGATGGAACCTGGTGCTTCATGAAGTAAATGATGCGGGTTGCAGGGATTTAGATACCCTTTTGTATGAGTTTGATACGGTGGATTGAATGGCAAGAAGTCAAGTAGACTGGATACAGGATGCAAAATACAGGCAATGAATATCATGAATTATGCATCTTTCCAACATAACCCTTGAATCTTAGGGACATGTATTTTTAACTATTCCCTTTGGGAGATATAAATGAAAAAGATAATGTCATTCTTTCTGTTTTTAATGTTTCTTGTCCCATTGAATGCTCAAGCATATACCTATCAGGATGTGCAGAGTTTTCTTGATGCTAATCCTGCACAGGCTGGGTGTTATAACTGGACAGAGGAGTATACAACTGCAGACGGGAGTGTAGGGGTTAAGGTCTGGAGGAGGTGTGGGGGTTCCGGAACTGTAGCTTTTTTTTCATTAACAATTACAGAAGCTACACCTTATGTTTTCGGACCTTACAGTGGTATGAATGTAATATCATGTGACGGGAGTTCTTCTTGGTCTGTTATCGTTTATGAAGGCGACACTTATTATGCGAGTCCATTTTCTGCAATAGGTAAAGAAATAATGTGTGACGGTACTGTCAATGAAACTGAATATAATAATGTCACTGGCACCGGAAGGTGGACTTCAGTGCCATGTCTTCAAAGTTACATTGATAACTCTTCCTTTTGCAGTGCATTCGACACCCTCTGGAAG
>JALXFI010000387.1 GCA_027069035.1 bacterium | reverse complement strand
CTTATACAGTCTAAGCACAATAGAAAGTGAACTTTTGCTCGGTCTATATAAAGAGCCGAAGGCACATTTTGCAATAACCTGCGCTTCCTTAAGCTGTCCTGATATAAGAGAAGAACCTTACACAGGCAATGCCCTTTACACCCAGCTCTCAGAGCAGGCAGAGCGGTTTTTTAAAAATCCCAAAAAAGGTTTATATATAGACAAGGCGCAAAAAAAAGTTTATGTTTCAAGAATATTCAAGTATGATTCAAAGACCTTTTCAAGGGGCAAACAAGATATTATACCTTTTATTACATCTTTTATAAAAGATAAAGACACTAAAAATTTTCTTAAAACAAGCAGATACGAGCTTTTGTTTTTAGATTATGACTGGTCTGTTAACGGTCTTTCAAAAGCTGAATAGTTTTCACACGGAAATGATTCTTTTTAGCAATCCTTAAATCAACCTTCGGTACTTAGAAAACTAAAGTTTTAAATATGTCTTGCCGATACATTACTAAACTAAACAGGTTTAAGGGCTTTTTCTCCAGAGTATATTAACAGCAAATTTGTATATCTGAAAATATTTTACCGAACTTATATCGTTTTTATTTTAGCGTGAATTAGTCACTTAATCAAAATATTTAAGGGATAAATATAAAAGGATTATGATTAAAAAGATACTTATAGTGGACGATTCACCCATAGCAAGGAAGATCCTTAAGAAATGTATCCCTCAAGACAGGGGATACGAATTTCATGAGGCGGGCAATGGATTGGAGGGGCTGGAAAAGTTTAAAACGGAAACCCCTGATGTTACCTTTATGGATCTGACCATGCCGGTAATGGATGGTATACAGGCCCTTGAAGAGATAAAGAAATGCGATGATGATGCCGTGGTTATTGTTGCCACAGCGGATGTTCAGGTTAAAACCATATTCAGGGTCATGAATCTGGGAGCGCTCATGGTGCTTAAAAAACCCGTTACAAAAGAAACGGTTGAAGATGCGCTTTTAAAGGCAAGGGTGTCTTTGGAGGATATAAGGCGTTAAAATGGAAACAGCCAGCAACAACCAGATAACAGAAGAAGAAAAGGATATCCTGCAGGAGGTAATGAATATCTCTTTTGGCAAGGCATCGGCAGACCTTACGGATGTAATCAATGCCTATGTTGTCCTGAGTGTACCTGACGTTACGCTGCTTAAGGCAGAAAAACTTCCGGACTATATAAGAGATGATATAAAGGACTATAACAGCATAAGCATCATAGAGCAGAATTTCTGGGGAAAGTTTAAAGGGATATGCTTTCTTATCTTTCCATCGAGATCGGGCAGGAAACTTGTTGCAATGCTTGGGGAGGGGGATGATTCGTTTGAACAGTCGGATACTATGGCCGTCCTTGAAAAAGAGACATTGATAGAGGTTGGCAATATACTTATAGGCGCATGTGTGGGAAAGGTCGCTGAACTCTTAAGCGAGGTTGTTACTTACTCTCCGCCCCGTGTCATATTTGAAGACAGTCCAAAGAAGAATATATCAAAGGATATCTTTGAGCCTGAAAGCATGGCTATAATCATGAAGACCATTTTCAGCTTTGAAGGGCAGGATATCAACGGCTTTTTATTCCTTGTAACAAGTCAGGAGTCTTTTGGATGGCTTAAAGTGGCATTGCACAGGTTCATGGAGCGGTATGAATGAGTTTTTCCCAGATCTTCGATATGATAAACATGGGTCTTGTTGTTATAGACAAGGAGATGAATGTCCGGTACTGGAACCGCTGGATGGAGATCCACAGCGGTATATCCTCGGATGAGATACTTAACAGATCAATATTTGAGCATTTCCGGAACTTAGACACCCCGCGGTTTAACAGGAACTGTAAGTCCGTTTTTAAACTCGGCAATTTCTGCTTTTTTTCCCAGAAACTTCATAAGTACCTCTTCCCATTAAAGACGGACAGTTCCTTTAAAGCAGATTTTGACTATATGCAGCAAAGCTGCACTATGGGACCTCTGCGTAACGGGAGTGGTGCTATTACAGACATTTTTATTGCCGTGCAGGATGTAACCGAGGTTGTTATGTATGAACAACAGCTTTTAGAGATGAACACAAAGGACGGACTGACCGGCGCATATAACCGCAGGTTTCTGGAAACCCAATTGTGCAAAGAAATGGAAAGGGCTAAAAGATACAAGAGGCCGATAAGTGTTCTCATGCTTGACATAGACCATTTCAAGAAGGTAAACGACACTTACGGCCATCAGTGCGGTGATCTTGTCCTTAAAACCATTTCTTCCGTAGTCCAGTCTTGTATAAGAAAAACGGATTTTTTTGCAAGGTACGGCGGAGAAGAGTTTTGCTGCATTTTACCGGAAACAAAACCTGAATCAGCCGTGATACTTGCAGAGCGCATTAGAAAGGGTATTTCCAAAAAAGTTGTTAAATGTAAAAAAGAGCCGATAAAGGTTACCGTAAGTCTTGGAGTTGCGGGGGCAACTGAAATTATTGACAGCCCTGATAGATTGTTAAAAAAGGCGGACGATGCCTTGTATAAAGCAAAAGAAACAGGAAGAAACAGGGTAGTGGTCTTTAACGATAAGAAGGTAATGGCTTAATAATACTTGTTGCAGGGATATACGCAGGTAAATTCAAATCCCGCTATCGCGGGATTCGGGTTCAATGACAAACTTCATAATCGAGAGGTAAGCTATGACTATCGCAAATGTCGGACTTGTTGGCTCTACAAGGTTTTTCCAAACCACATTGGTTGATATTCTTAAAGAAAGTGATTTTGATGTCGACCTGCATGAGACCGATTCCATAAATATTAAGGATACATCCATAAGAAAAAAATACGACCTCGTTATAATAAGCAAAGACCTTGCAATCGGTGTGGAGGAAGAACTTTTTGATTTCCTTCTGTCTACAAAGGGGTTTCTGCTTGTAGACGAAACCGACGAACTAATAAAACCATCTGTAGAACCCCCATTTTATATAAATAACCTTATGGGACCTGAGGAGATAATATCAAGGGTTAACAATGTTATTTACGGCAAGGCCGGCAAAGGAGGACGGTCGACAAGGAGGTCGCCAAGGGTAAAGGTCAATATCCTCGTGGAATACAGATTCGAAGGCAAACGCTATACAAGTAAGATTAAAAACCTGAGTGTGTACGGAGCCTTTATCTCTTCACTCAACCCCCCTCCCAAGGATTCTCTAATAGAGATGTCGTTTAAAATCCCCAATACCGAAGAGAGGATAGAGACAACCGGCAGAATCCTTTACAGAATAGGTTTTAATCTCAATAGAGGCATAATCTCTCACCCTATCTCCACCGACAAAAAGATAATTGCCCTGCCTGGGATAGGCATATCCTTTGAAAAAATATCAAAAAAGGATCGGGAAACGCTAAAGTCTTTTATTGGAAAACTTTGCGTTTAGACTACTTTGTATCCTTGCAAATTATACAATCCATTTACAAAAGAAGATTGACATGGAAGCAATCATGTGGTATGCATAACTTATTGAAATCACAATGATTATTTCTTATTCATTCGAAGCCGATCCGTCACCCGAAGCGCTTATACAGACTTTTTTGGCGTAAAGATGCAGTAATAACAAGTTTTGGCACTTCATAAGAAAAACATGGTTATTGAGTTACCCAAAAACAGAGATAGGTTTTTGGGTAAATTGGCAAGACGCTTTAAATGCAAGG
>JALXFI010000386.1 GCA_027069035.1 bacterium | reverse complement strand
TTTTTTTTTTTTTTCAGCAAGGGTTACAAGGTCGATGGGTTCAGATCTCTCAAAAAGCTGAAGCATGGCTCTGAATATCTTACGATGAGAACCGCTGTAGAAATCCTCCTCTGTAAGTGTCTCCACAACCTTGTTGACGGCGTCCTTGTCAAGAAGCATACCGCCAAGAACAGACTGCTCTGCTTCAAGGTTCTGAGGAGGAACTTTATGTATAGATTGTCCGACCACAGGCAAATCCAAGCCCTAAATAATATAGTTTGTAAAAACAGGAAAGAACCTAAAAAGAATAGAAACTTATACTTACGATTCTTCTTTCTTTACCACTGCGACCTTTAGGTTAAAAGTCACTTCAGGGTGGAGTTTTATAGGAACATCAAATGTGCCGAATGTTTTGATCGGTTCAGCGAGGTGTATCTGCTTTTTATCTATGGAATGGCCGTTATTTTTAATAAACTCTTCAATATCAATAGAAGTTATTGCACCAAAGACCTTCTCGTCCTCACCGGCTTTGAGCGAAAATGTACAGGTAAGAGACGATAGAGTCTTTGCCTGCTCTTCCGCCACACCTTTAAGTTTCTTTAATTTCCTTTGATAGACCTTTTTTTCTTCTTCCAGGCGTTTTAACCCTGAAGCCGTAACCCTGGAAGCCAACCCTTTTGGAATAAGATAATTGTTGGCATAGCCGTTAGCCACCTTTACAATATCTCCCTTTTCTCCAAGAGAGTCAACATCTTCAGTTAATATAATCTTCATTACTCCTCCAAAAACCCGCAATCCGTATCTACGATGCCTTAATATTCTTAGAAACAGAATATCGGTAAAATTCAGCTCATAGTTGTAACACTGAAAGGAAGCAACGCAACATTGCGTGCTCTCTTTATTGCAACGGCAAGCTCCCTCTGGTGCCTTGCACAATTACCTGATATCCTGCTTGGAACAATCTTGCCTCTCTCTGTGGTAAAGTTCTTAAGCGTCCTTATATCTTTATAATCGATCTGCAGATTAGGACTCTCGCAAAATCTGCACACCTTTTTTCTATAATAGTTCCTCTTTTTTGATTGTCCTCTTCTAATCATCACCCTCACCTGTCTGGTTTACATCACTTGTTTCCGTTTCTTCGATTTTTTCTGTTTCTGTATCATCACATATCTGTTTTTTCTTTTTAGACTGTGCAGCCCTTAATGCTTGAAACCTGATTACCTTTTCGTTTATCTTAAGTTTCCGGTCAACCTCTTTTAAACCCTCCGGAGACAATGTATACTCCATCAGGATATAATACCCTTCTTTTAACTTGTTGATCGGATAAGCAAGGGTCTTTTTCCCCCATTCATCAATACCACCTATTGTTCCCTTAAACTTACCAATAATACCTTTTACCTCATCGATTATCTTACCTCTGTCAGCCTCTTCAAGCTCAGGATGGAGCACAATGACCATTTCATATGCACGAACCATACAACCTCCTTACGAGTTATTAGCCTTGACCCTGTACAGGCCAAAGCAAGGAGTAAATCTTACCCAAAAATCTATCTCTGTTTTTGGATCTTAAGCTATATCTTCTACCATTTATACAAGATTACGTCAAGCTCAAATCTCTGCCTAAATCCCGCGATAGCGGGATTTGATTTTTGCCCCCTTCAAACAAGCAACGGGGCTATAACAAGGGAAACAATTGACATTAGCTTTATCAGTATATTCATGGATGGGCCGGATGTGTCCTTAAACGGGTCGCCAACCGTATCACCAACAACCGCAGCCTTGTGGGCATCGGAACCCTTGCCACCCATATTGCCCTCTTCTATATATTTTTTAGCATTGTCCCATGCCCCTCCACCGTTTGACATCATAAGCGCAAGCAGTACTCCCGTAACGGTAGCCCCTGCAAGCATACCGCCCAATGCCGCAGGACCAAGTATAAAACCTACAAGCACAGGCGACAGCACAGCGGTTACACCGGGCAGGATCATCTCCTTAAGCGCCGCGGTTGTGCTTATATCTACACACTTTGCGACATCAGGTTTTACACCTTCTTTGCCCTCTAAAAGTCCCGGAATATTTTTAAATTGCCTCCTTATCTCCTTAACCATCTCAAAGGCGGCCTTACCCACGGAGGTCATGGTAAGAGAAGCTATAAAAAAAGGAAGTATCCCCCCAATAAGAAGGCCGATAACAACCTTTGGCTCGGTAATAACTATCTGGAGAAGCTCTCTGCCTTCGCCGGCAAGTTTGGCATCTATCGCCTGACTGTAAGCAGAAAAAAGCGCAAGGGCAGTCAACGCCGCAGAGCCGATGGCAAACCCCTTGCCTATGGCAGCGGTTGTGTTGCCAAGGGCATCAAGGTTATCTGTGATCTTCCTTGTGTCAGGTCCAAGCCCCGCCATCTCGGAGATGCCGCCGGCATTATCAGCTATAGGACCATAAGCATCTACACTCATTGTTATTCCCACTGTCGCAAGCATTCCAACGGCAGATATGCCTATACCGTAAAGGCCGGCCGTATAGTTTGCGACAAATATCGCCACACATATTACCACTACAGGAAGGGCGGTGCTCTCAAGACCGATTGCAAGACCTGTAATAATATTCGTTGCGGTGCCTGTTTGACTCGCCTCCGCTATCCTTCTAACAGGCTTGGAAGATGTATAATACTCCGTAAGAAGCCCTATAAGCACACCTGCAAGAGTGCCTGACAAGACCGCCAGATAGGCGCCGTTTGATATATTTATAAATGATACAACAAAGTAACTTAAAAAGAGAAAAAGAATAGCGGCTATTATAGTTGCATATCTTAAAGCCGATGCAGGATTTAGCTTTTCAAGGACCCTCATGCATATAATTCCCACAAGTGATGATATAAAACCAAAGACTATAAGCAGAAGAGGCAGGGCCATAAGATGCTCGGCAGAACCTAAAAGCGCTGTTCTGGTTCCGGCAAGGGCTGTTGCCCCAATCGCTATACTCGCGATAACAGAGCCTACATAAGACTCAAATATATCAGCGCCCATACCTGCGACATCTCCAACATTGTCCCCCACATTATCGGCAATAACCCCCGGGTTTCTTGGATCATCTTCAGGGATACCGGCTTCTATCTTTCCGACAAGGTCTGCGCCGACATCCGCCGTCTTTGTATATATTCCGCCCCCAACCCTTGCAAATAAGGCTATGGAAGAGGCGCCCATGGCATAACCATTGATAATGAATGCCGTATCGGGTTTGCCAAAGAGGAGAAAAAGTATACCTATGCCAAGAAGACCCAGACTCGCAACGGCAAGTCCCATGACCGAGCCGCCCAAAAATGCAAGCGATAGCGCCCTTGACGTATCAGGCTTATAGATATCCGCTGCCTGGGTGGTCCTTACATTCGCCCTGGTAGCGGCCTTCATACCAAAAAAACCTGCAAGTATAGAGGATAAAGCCCCCCCTAAAAAGGCAAGACCCGTATAAAAGGCTATAAATTTACTCAACAAGACAAATACAATAAAAATAAATACGGATAGTATCATATACTCCCTTCTTAAGAATACCATCGCCCCGTCATGAATAGATTCCGATATCTCAACCATCTTTGCAGAACCTGAAGGCTGTTTTACAATATGACGGTATATCAGATAAGCAATAAAAACACCTACAATACCCAAAACCGGCGCTAAACGAATAAGTAATTCCATATAATATCTTCTATCCTCCTTTCTTTACACC
>JALXFI010000385.1 GCA_027069035.1 bacterium | reverse complement strand
GTATATCTTCTGAACCAAGGAGCATGCATGACACATTTGTGCAAAGCTGGATGTGGTATTTGCCAACAGGTTTCTTGTTATACATGGTATAGAAGGTGGCGATCTCATATACCTGCACCGGCGGCAAATTAAGGGCAACAGCAACCTCTTCCATAGCCTCTTTTGTAAGGTAGCCATACTTATCCTGGACAAGATAAAGGGCGGGCATAACCGCCGACCGCTTGTCGGGATACTTTTTGGATATCTCTTCTATCTTGTCTCTAAGCTCCATATAAATCAGTCCTCAATAAAATTTGCAAGACAAATTTTATTTATCCACCTCTGCCATAACAGAATCTATACTGCCGATCATGGCAACCATATCAGCAAGATACGCCTTCCCCGCCAGTGTCCGGAGCGCCTGAAGATTTACAAACGAAGGGGCTCTCACCTTCATCCTGAAGGGTTTTTCACTGCCGTCACTTATTATATAGAAACCAAGCTCACCCTTAGGAGACTCTATGCTCGCATAAACCTCTCCTTTGGGCACCTTAAAACCGGAAGAGGCAAGTTTAAAATGATGGATAAGCGCTTCCATAGATGATTGCACCTGTTTCTTATCGGCAGGGAATGCAACTTCAGGAAGATCGGTTTTTACAGGACCTTCCGGCATCTGGTCAATACACTGCTTAACCATCTTGACACTCTCTCTCATCTCGTCCATCCTGCACTTCCACCGGTCATAGGCATCACCGTTCTCGCGGACTATCACATCAAATTTCAATCTGTCATATATCTCATAAGGGTTGTCTCTCCTCATATCCCAATCAACACCGGAGCCCCTTAAACTAGGTCCGCCAAGGCCCAGGTCTATAGCCTCTTCTCTTGTTATGGAACACACCCCCTTTGTTCTCTTCAAGAACATCCTGTTAGCCCCAAGCAGCCTTTCATAATCGTCTATCCTCTGGGCAAAAACCTTACAAAACTCGTTTGCCTTTTCTTTAAAACCAACCGGCAGATCTTCTCTCACACCGCCGACCCTGCAAAAGGATACATGCATCCTTGCACCTGTTATCATCTCATAGAGATCAAGCACCATCTCCCTGTCTCTAAAAGCATAAAGCATGACGGTTACAGCGCCTAAATCCATAGGCATTGCCCCGCACGCAAGCAGATGACCCGATATCCTTGCAAGCTCTGCCATCATAACCCTTATATACTGAGCCCTTTCAGGCGCTTCAATGCCCAAAAGTTTCTCTACAGCCCTTACATATGCAAGGTTATTGGATGGCTGACACAGGTAATCAAGACGGTCTGTAAGCGGTATAATCTGCGTGTAGGTAAAGTCTTCGGCAAGTTTCTCCGTTCCCCTGTGAAGGTAGCCTATAACAGGGTCGACATCTACAATCCTTTCACCCTCCAGTTGAAGGACAATCCTCAACACCCCGTGAGTACTCGGATGCTGAGGTCCCATATTCAGTATGAGTTCTTTTGTCTCCCTGTCTCCGTTGTTTACGTTTTTAATCTGTGTAAGGTCTGCCATACAAAAGCCTGTCAAAAAACCAGTTTCTTACATCATACCCTAAACTTAATAAATGATTATTTTTCCTCTCCATAGGGGTTGAGATCATCCCTGTAGCCCCTCAAAGGAAAATCCTTTCTCAGGGGATGACCTTCAAAGCCTTCCCACATGTATATCCGCCTTAGATCGGGATGACCGTCAAATCTTATACCGAACATATCATAGGTCTCTCTTTCATGCCAATTGGCAGTCTTCCACACACCCGTGACAGAAGAGATGCGCTCTGTCTCTTCAAGCCTGCATTTTAATCTTAAACGATATCTGAAAGGGATGGAGTATAGATGGTAAACGACCTCAAAACGCGGCGTCTCAGGATGGTAATCGACGCCGCAAATGTCGGTAAGATAGTTGAACTGTAAATCCTTATCTTCCTTTAAGAAGGTACAGACTTGAACAATGCTGTCTTTATCAATTATAAACGTATAAATGCCGGAGGCTTCATAACTCTCGATGATATTATTCCCAAATCTTTCTCTTATCTTGACAGAAAAAATGGGTTCGGTCACATCTACCTCAAAGATATTAGTGGTTAATACGACTTTCTTAAAACCTTATTATTCTTTATCTTTTCCTGAAGTTTTAGAAATCCGTGAATCAGGGCATCCGGTCTTGGAGGACATCCAGGCACATGCACATCAACAGGCACAATCAGTTCCGATCCCTGCACAACGGCATAGGTGTTGTAAACGCCGCCTGAAATAGCGCAGGTACCCATAGAAATAACCCATCTTGGTTCCGGCATCTGATCATAGAGAAGCTTTACTACGGAAGCAAACTTCTTTGTAACGGTCCCTGCAATCACCATGACATCCGATTGTCTTGGAGACGGCCTGAAAATAATCCCGAGACGGTCCAGATCGTACCTTGCGCACCCTGTGGATATCATCTCTATTGCACAACAGGCAATGCCAAAGGTTTCAGGCCACAACGCAGACTTTCTGCCCCAGTTTATTACACTATCGGCTGTGGTAAAAAGTATATTATTCGGAAAACGATTCTCTAAGATACCCAATCCAAAGCCCCCTTGATCCACGCATAAATAAACCCAACCAACAGCAAAAAGATAAATACGAACATCTCAATATATCCGAAAAGACCGATCTTTTTTAGAACAACAGCCCACGGGAAGAGGTAGAGTGTCTCCACATCAAAGATAATAAACAGTATGGCTATTACAAAATAGTGTATACGAACCTTACCGATCGACGCCTCCCCTATGGGATCAATACCACACTCATATGCCTGATTTTTCTTATAGTATGGCCTTGACGGCCTGATCAAAGATGCTACAAAGAGAACCATCATGGCCATAACAGCCACTAAGCCGATCATGATTAACACTGGCAGGTAATTTAACAACATAATACTTTACCTTTCTCCTAAATCATAGCAAAGCGCAATGCAAGATAAAATATTTACAAGACACTTGTCAAGGAAAAATATACCTCTCAAATCCCACGATAGCGGGATTTGGGTTACTATAAAACCTTTTTGTTCAAATCCCACCTTATGTCAATAAATAAATCCCCTTTTTTGCTATGGTTTGAAACCCTTGAACTTTAAATCTTTAATGGCTTTGAAATGTTTAATATTGCTGGATATGAGGGTCATGTTGTTTTCTACTGCGGTTGCTGCGACTATTGCGTCACCAGCTCTCAATCCCGAAGGAATTGAATATTCTTCAACATAAATAGATGCTCTGTGACCAATATTTTCAGTTATCGGAAGAACGATAAAATCGTATGATGTAATGAAATCTTTAACATATTTATGTTGTGTTTTATTCCGGGCACACTGCAACAGTTCCATATAGGTTTGAATGGAAAGATATCTATCAGTTGTTTTTTCCATTAATCTGGCGGCTTTTTTATGCCCTCTTTGCACCCAAATAAAAACATCTGTGTCAAATATTGTCATACCTTGTTTTTCTCAAATCACTTAGAGTATCAAGTACACTTCTTTTATTATCTCCTGATAACATGCCAAAAAACGGATGATTAACCATGCTTTTGTATAGTTCTTTTTTGGCCGGGACTATAACTCCCTTAACTTTTCCATGATACAGAACTGTTACTTCCTCATTTCTCTCGAGAGCTTTGAGAATATCGTTCATTTTGTATCTTAAATCGACTACCGAGGCTTTCACTGTTTACCCCCTTTCAAAGTTAAATATATGTATAGCCAATATATACATATTTGATATCCTTGTCAAGTGCAT
>JALXFI010000384.1 GCA_027069035.1 bacterium | reverse complement strand
AAGCTTCACATTACAGGCGCATACTTTGGCATCTTTGAAAAAAAGGAGATGGAAGAACTTATAAGAATGGTTATATCGGTAAAAAAGGCATCCGAAATCGAGGAAGGGTTCTCTGATATAAGAAAGGCTGTGGTTAAAAAACTCCCATCTTCCGATATCTCGGCTCTGATCAATAGCCTTATTAGCTCTCTTAATACTGTTGCGCTTGAGCTGGATAAACATAAAACCCCCTTACCATAATCATACAAACAGGACAAATAACAAATAAATGATTAAACGCACCGTACTATTTATCGCAGCTATCGTTATATTATTTTTATTATTACATCCTTTTTATTCCTTTGCTGAAACGTCGCCATCGGCGATTGTAAATGAAATAGACAACGCCCTTGATAAGGCCTATAAGAATTACTCAAAAGGAAACAAGCTCAAGGCAAAGGCTCAAGTCTCTGAGGTATATTTTGATATCTTTGAAGGCAAAGGGCTTGAAGGCGCAATTGGAGCAAGACTGCCATCAGAAAAAACCAGAATAGAATCCCTTTTTGGACAGATTATAGGTCTCATAGATTCATCTGATGATCCCATTCAAGTTAAGACCGTTATAGATGAATTGATGGGTCAACTCGCAATTATCTCTGAAGCTCTCAGTAAAAACGAGAGTTCCAGTAATGGTTTGTCTTTATTTATAAACTCTTTGATCATTATTGTAAGGGAAGGGTTTGAAGCAATACTTATTATAAGCGCTCTTGTCGTCTATCTTGTAAAGATAGGACAGGCTACAAAGGTATGGATCATATATGCAGGCGGTGGTGTTGCGCTTTTGGCAAGCCTTCTTGTTGCTATAATATTTCATTTTTTCTTCTCCACAGCAGGCGCAAGCAAAGAGGCGGTAGAAGGCATTACCATGCTGGTTGCAACAGGCGTCTTGTTTTATGTCAGCTACTGGCTTATAAGCAAGGTGCGTGTCGCCAGATGGCAGAAATACATAAAATCAAAGGTTGAAGGGTCGCTTAGCAAAGGCAGTGTATATACACTTGGATTTGCAGCTTTTCTTGCCGTTTTCAGAGAAGGAGCGGAAACCGTCCTTTTTTATCAGGCCCTTTATTCTTCCGCAAACGGTAATACCAATTATCTATTTATAGGTCTTGGCGCAGGCATAGTAATTCTCATCTGTATATTTCTTATCTTCCGCTATGGAACCGTTAAGATACCTTTAGGGGCATTTTTTGCCGTAACAAGCACGCTTTTATATTATCTGGCCTTTACCTTCGCAGGCAAAGGCATCATAGAATTGCAGGGTGCAAGTCTTATCTCCACAACCCCTATTAAATGGTTTTCTGCAATCGACTTTTTGGGCATATATCCAACATGGGAAGGGATATCCATCCAGTTGTTGCTTCTTATTGCACTTCTTGTGGCAATAGTTTATAGTTTTCTTATAAAACCGTACAAAGAGAGAGAAGAAAGCCTGAAAGAAGTTTCTCATATAGCCTTCGATATTTCAAATCTTCACGATATTTTAAGACATATAAGGGCTCATGCACGGAAGTGTCAGGAACTTTCTCCAAAAACAGGAAGTGGAGAGGAAGTACAGGAGATGCGCGGACATCTTAACGAGATAGACACAAAGGTGCATGAAGTCCTTGACCATCTTCATCAACTTGAGGAAGCTCTTACAGACATTTTTAATGATTTAGAGCAAACTGTAAAAAAACCGTGAGGGAGGGTATTATGATCAATAAAACAAGCACAAATAAAGTAAAAGATATTATAGATATAAAACATGACAAGCCGTTTAACAAACTGGCTCATAAGATCGAGGATATAATTACTGCAAACAGACGTATAATAGTTTGTATCCATTGGGTTATGTTTCTTTTATTCATTGCCTTAATACTTATTCCCCCGTTTCTTCAAAATCCTCCTGAAGATGCTACAGCCCTTAATAATTTTACACTTTTTGTAAAATTTATTCTCTGGGGGCTCTGGTTTCCTTTGCTTCTCCTCTCTGTCATAATATTGGGAAGAGCATGGTGCGGTCTTTTATGTCCACAGGGCGCTGTGTCCGAATATATAAGCATGCGCGGAGTAGATAAAAGACCGCCTTCCTGGATAACATGGGAGGGCACCCCTATCTTAAGTTTTATCTTTGTAACCATCTTAGGACAGCTTGTAGGAGTAAGAGACTACCCGCTTCCCATGCTTGAGATATTCGGAGGCACAATGGTTGTTGCCTTCATTATTGGTTTTATATACACATCAAAACACAGGACATGGTGCAGATTCTTATGCCCGATAGGACTCCTCCTCGGCATATTTTCAAGGCTTGGAATGGTAAATTTTGAAGGTAAGCTTTCAAAAAGAAAGAATGTAAGCAGTTGGAAAAAAACACTTTGCCCAACCTTTATCGACCTTTCAAAGAAATCAACAAGCAGGTATTGCATTGAATGTTTCAAGTGCGCCAACTGGAAGAATCCAAACACACTAAAACTATCCTTCAGAAAACCAGGCAAAGAGATTGAAGAGATTGCCAAGTCTGATCCCTTCATTTACGAGATACTCTTTCTCTTTTCTGTTATTGGGATTGCCCTTGGAGCATTCCACTGGCAGGCCGATGTACTTTTTAAGGATTATAAATGGATATTAGGCAGTTTTTTTCTTGATCACGGACTCGGCGGATTTATTGGCAAAAGCGGGCCGTGGTGGATTATGAGCAACTATCCTGAATTAGGCGAGGTCTTTAACTGGCTGGACGTTATTTCCATAACCACCTATATGCTTGGTTTTATATTCCTTTTCCTTGGCGTTTTATCCTTTTTGAATTACATCTCCACACTGTTTGTATATAGGGACATAAAAAAAACGAAGAAGTTATCAAAAAAAGAGATATTTATCCAACTTGGCTATATATACACACCTGTTGCGCTTTTATCTCTTTTTCTTGGTCTGGGGGGCTCGCTTTTTCAATCAATGAAATTATTTGGACTCGATGATACATTAATATATGTAATAAAGAGCAGTTTGTTTTTTGCGGGTCTTTTATGGAGTTTATACCTTGCATATAAGATAATAAAAAGTCATGGTGCTAAAAACATATTTCTGCCCTTTGTACCACAGTTTATTGGCGTAATTATAGTCTTTTACGGCTGGGCTTCATTTATATTGTAATACAGATAAAGAGACAGGTGTAACCCAAAAACAGATTCAGTTTTTTGGAGTAATTGGCAAGGCACCTTAAATCAGGAAGAAAACTAATTGTTTTCCTGCAAAAACCTTATAATATCATTTGTCTCCTTCATGTTTAAAATCGGCATATTTTTTTCTACCATCCTCTGATTCATACGCGGGACTATCTGTTCCCACTGTTCATCTGTCTTTACATCCGGAGTGAACAGTTTATGACACTGAACACACCGTTCCTCCATCAGCGCCTTTGCCTTTAAAGCATTATAGTTATCCGAACACCCTGCAAAAAAGAAAAAGGGGGAAAGAAATACAATTAAAATCAGCAATTCACCCTTAAATCTTCTTATTATTATACCCAAAACTCAGCTCACCCGCCAAAAGTAATCTTAATCTAAAGGTAATCCAACTTTAAATAAGTTGTCAAACAAAATATCAATTTTACCCTTAACAAAAAAATATGATACCTTATACAGGTACTATGTATTTTTATTGACATGTATTTTCTTCTATGTTACCTTTTAAATATTAACCGTTATGTAATTATCTATATTCACAGGGAGAAAAAAATGCATAAGAGAAATATTCTAAGAGTCGTAATATCAGCGCTTTTTATAGG
>JALXFI010000383.1 GCA_027069035.1 bacterium | reverse complement strand
CTTAAATTCCAGAACGGCCGTCTTACCAATGAGTTTTATAGCCCTTTTGGGATCCTTAAGCCCCGGCAGTTGGATCACAATCTCATCATCGCCCTGTTTTTGTATAATAGGCTCTCTCACCCCAAACTTATCTATCCTGTTCCTTATAGTCTCAATAGCCTGCGAGACCGACCATTTCTTTACCTTCTTCTGCTCAGCATCGGTAATAGTGTAGAGAATCTTTCCACCCTTATCGTCTCCGCTCAGGGTATTAAAATTTTCACTTACAATATTCTCAACTCTGTCTCTCTCCCCTTTATCCCCATAAGCAACGACTATAGTTCCCGCATCTGTTTTTACATCCGTTTTAATCTTTTTTTCTGCCAAAAGACTTCTCAGATTGCCGGCAAGGCTGCCTATGTGGTTTTCAACCGCTTTGTCTGTATCTACCTTGAGAAGCAGATACATCCCTCCCTGCAGGTCAAGTCCCAGGGATATCTTCGGAAATGTGCTCTTCCACCAATCGGGAAGTTCCCCCGAGATCGGTGTCGAAGGGATAAAAAGAACGACGGCAAGCAACAGCGCCAACAAAACAAGTATGAAACGCGTTTTAATATTCACCCTAAACCTCCTAAAGAAGCTTTACACTTAACTTATTAACTATTTTTTTAACGCAATATGTTCTTTTAAAAGTTTTATCTTAACATTATTTGCCACCTCAAGCGTAACAACATCCTCAGTAATCCCGACTATCTTCCCGTAGATTCCACCGGAGGTTACAATCTGGTCACCTTTTTTAACGGCGGAAAGCATCTCCTTGTGTTCCTTTGCCTTCTTCTGCTGCGGCCTTATAAGAAGAAAATAGAATATGGCAAATATAATAATAAGCGGCATGAAACCGGCAATCCCTTGAGCCGCTCCCCCGCCGGCGCTTTGTGCATATGCAATACCTTCAAACAACTGCCTCACCCCCCTTCAAACGCATCTTTCTTTTCTTGTAGAATTCTTCTCTAAATTCATTAAATCTTCTCTCACTTAAGGCCTTGCGGATATCCTTCATAAGGTTCAGATAATAATACAGATTATGTATGGTGTTCAACCTTAATCCCAGAACCTCGCCCGTTGTATAAAGGTGCCGCAAGTACGCCCTTGTAAACTTTCTGCACGTATAACACCCACACTCTTCATCTACAGGAAGCGCATCTTTAGTGTATCGAGCATTCTTTATAACAATTTTACCCGAACTTGTAAAGAGCATCCCGTTCCTTGCGTTCCTTGTCGGTAAAACACAGTCAAAAAGATCAACGCCGTCTTTTACAGCTTCAATAATGTCATCAGGCATCCCCATACCCATAAGATATCTGGGGCTCGCCTTCGGGATATAAGAAAGAGTATGTTTTATAAGATTTTCTCTTACATCCCTATCTTCTCCCACACTGAAACCGCCAAGCGCATAGCCGTCAAAATTTATCTCCAAAAGCCCTTTGATGCTTTTTTCTCTCAAGTCCTTAAACACCCCGCCCTGGACTATACCGAAACGCACCTTTCTACCGCCCTCATTAAATGAATCCCTGGATCTTTCGGCCCAAAGACGGGTTCTTTCCACTGCCTTTTCGGCATCTTCATACTCCGACGGATAAGGCACACATTCATCAAGACATGTAATAATATCGCTTCCAAGGGCATCCTGTATTTCGATTGCCTTTTCGGGATCAAGAAAGTGAGACTCCCCGCCGTCAAGGTGGGATCTGAACAGAACCCCGTCATCTTTTACCTTTCTAAACCCGCCGAGGCTGTATACCTGAAAACCGCCGCTGTCGGTAAGGATAGGGCCGTCCCAGCCCATAAAACCGTGAAGCCCGCCCATATCCCTTATCATCTCATGGCCGGGCCTTAAAAAAAGATGGTAAGTGTTGGAAAGTATGATCTCTGCACCAATGGTTTTAAGGTCTTCGGGAGAGAGTGTCTTTACGGCGCCATAGGTGCCCACAGGCATAAAGGCAGGGGTGTTAACTTCACCATGAGGTGTTGAAATCACCCCGAGTCTTCCGCCGCCTTCTTCCCCTTTATTCAATAATCTAAAATCAAATCTCACCGACACATATACCTTTCCGTGCTGCACTGTCACAATATCAACATTGCATCTCCGTAACTGTAAAACCTGTAACCCTTTTTAACCGCTTCTCTATATGCATTCAAAATAAACTCTCTGCCGCCAAAGGCGCTGACCAGCATAAGAAGTGTAGACCCCGGCAGGTGAAAGTTTGTTATAAGCACGTCAACTATCTTAAATCCGTATCCAGGCATTATAAAGAGCTCAGTGCTGCCTTCCAACACAGGTGCATCCATACTGCCGAATGCCGCCTCCAGTGCCCTTGTCGCCGTAGTACCGACAGAGACGACCCTGCCGCCTTTACTCTTTACCTTCTTTATCTTGTCGGCAAGGTGCAAAGGAATGGCATACCTCTCGCTATGGAGCTTGTGCTCCCTTATATCCTTAACCCTTACCGGCCTGAACGTCCCCCAACCGACATGGAGTGTCAGGTATTCTATATCTATGCCGCCCGTAGCAAGTGAATCAAGGGTTTCTCTGGTAAAATGCAGGCCCGCCGTGGGGGCGGCCACCGCGCCTCTTCTCTTTGCGTACACCGTCTGATACCTTTCCTTATCGTTAAAGCCCGTCGCTTTATCACCCCTCTTTATATAAGGCGGAAGAGGGGTTTTACCGATTGATTCGACAATATCCATCAGCGGCTCATCAGAACAAAATTTTATAATACATGCGCCGTCTTCACATTTTTCTTCTAAAGAACCCTCCAACCTGTCCTCGAGAAGAAGTCGCCCCCCTTTTTTAAGTTTTTTTGCCCCCTTCACCAAACACTTCCATTGAGCGCCTCCATTAATGGAATTAAGCAAAAGCGCCTCTATCCTTCCGCCGCCCTCTCTTCTACCGATAAGTCTTGCGGGAAATACCTTTGTATCATTAAGTATAAGCAGGTCCCCGGGCTCAAGGTATCTACCCAAATCACTGAAACGGCTGTCCTTTAACCTGCCGGTCTTCCTGTCAGCAACCATAAGCCTTGAGGCATCCCTTTTTTCCAAGGGAAATTGAGCGATCAGCTCACAAGGAAGTTCATACACATAGTCTTTAAGTAAAAAACTCAACCCCTTAAAAGCCTCCTTGAGATATATACTATTATAAGCCCCGCCGCCATGGCAATAAAACCCATAATCCTCATGTAACGGCTGTTTAATTCCGTTAAAAACCTCCCCCACCGTTTTACAGATTCGGGGGAGATAAAATACGGCATACCCTCGATGATAAGGATAAGTCCAAGTAGTGTAAGCAGAGTATTCATCATAAGTACCGGAACAGTAATAACAGTTTAGAAATGTTTTTTCAAAAAAAAGAGGTTAGCCTCAAACGGCTAACCTGCTTTAAGCACGTGGTGCCCGGGGACGGAATTGAACCGCCGACACGAGGATTTTCAGTCCTCTGCTCTACCGACTGAGCTACCCGGGCTTAAACGTGTTATCCAATTTAGATGATAGAGGGTTTATTGTCAAGACTTTTTGTCGTTATCTTAAGGCGCAACAGGCATTACGGCAAGCTCTGTTGATATTGAACTAAAACTTATTTTGACAATACTTAAGTCCAAATGTTATAGAGAAAACAATCAATAAAACTACCAAATTTTAGTGTCTATCCGGAAACCCATATAGACACTAAATAAGTTTTCAATTCGGAAAGGTCGGAACGACTCGTGCCGAGAGGAGTTTTTTGCAGAGTCAAGGAAATCGAAGGTTTGCGCGGAGGCATACTAAAGTATGC
>JALXFI010000382.1 GCA_027069035.1 bacterium | reverse complement strand
ACATTAGATACCTCCTCCTGGTTATTTTTTACCAAGAGTATATCATAATGTTACCCACTTAAAACTCAAAAGAACCTTTTATTTTTTCTTGAGATTAAATAATGCAATGTGTCATAAATCCTTGCTATATTGTAAGCCTTTTTCAATGTCAAGAGTGTAGACCTGACCCCGTCTTGAATTGTGGCGATATTTTTGATATAAAGGTACTTATGCGCGGTTTTGTGTCAAGAAAGAAAATGATTATAATCACAGCCTTTTTGCCCATTGCTGTCTTGCTTTCCACTGTATGGCTTTTTGTCGATTTCATGGAAACCATGAGGGCGGATACCTTTGCAAATGAGTGTGGACATGCAGACGCCATTGTTGCCCTTACCGGAGGGTCGGGAAGGTTGAAGAAGGCATTGGCTTTGCTGCTGTCTGAAAAAGGTGATTATTTGATTATATCAGGTGTGAATAAATCATCTGATATAGGCTCTATATTCTTTGTTGAGTTTATGGAAAAAAAATATGTCCCGCATGAGAGGGTGATAATGGAGAAGGGGTCAAAGAGTACCTATGAGAATGCCCTTGCAACAAAAAAGATTGTTGAATTCCGAAACTTTAAGTCCCTTATACTGCTTACTTCAGGGTATCATATGAGAAGGGCATTGTATACTTTTCGAAGGGTACTGCCGTTCGATGTTGCCATATGCGCATATCCCGTTTATTCACCGAATTTTAAATTAGATAATATATGGAGAGACAGCAGGAGTTTTTTTATCCTTCTCTCTGAGTTTATAAAGTTCTACTGGTATCGTTTGTTTTTAGTGACTTAGGGATAAATTTCTGCCTTATAAGGTTTCTATTTTTAACAAGCTCGGCCTCTCCCCTTATGAAGAGCAGAGAGAAAACACCTATCACTGAGATGAGCGAGCCTGTAAAGACAAGAAGCACTCCCGGATTGTAATTTATATTTAACACTACATAGGGCTCCCACAGATAATCTGCAAGCGTAATCTCAATCCCTCTGGCAGAGGTTTTGTCTCCTTTTCTTCCTACAGGCAGCCATGTTTTATTTTTTATTCCCTTATCATTGTATATTGATAATTCCTGAACAGGATTGTTGAATGTGTTTGATCGATTATACGGCTTTCCACTTTTATCAAGCGCAAAATCAGGATACAACCGGCCAAGGACAAGTTCTTTGCCTTCGGCAAATCGAACCCTACCCCCTAACTGTACTTTGACTGTTTCAGTTGATAAAGGAGAAGAGTTTCTTTCAGGGCTTTCGGTAATCTTCAAAATGAATCCTGAAGGCGAATTGCCGTGGCGGCTGTGATAGAATGCAATACCTTTGTAAATCAAAGGCCTGTTTATTTCAATTGTACCCTTCTTTATTATATCTTTACCATTGGTAAGGTTTACATCGTCTATTATGCCTGCAAGCCTGCCATCATTGCCGATGATTTCTTTTGAGGCATTTAATGTTATATAAAGGCCTTTATAATGAGGAACATTGATGCTGTCACCTTTGTAAAGGAGATTGCCGGACACCTTAAATCCATAGGCATTGCCTATAAAATGCCCGATGAGGCCTATAAGAAAGCCTATATGCACAAGATGCGGCAGATACGGGGATATCGCGGTTTTGAAAGAACCGTTGATGCCCCTTCCCCATATTTTATAGAGCCGCTGAATGGTACAGACAATGGTATTGATCCCTATGAGGGTAAGGAAAAGGGTAAGGGCAGGCAGCCACCATGTCGAAGACAGGTGTAAATATCCATCACTAATAAACCATGGGATAAGGATACCGGCGCTCAGATTCCCATAGATGTTGGGGTTCATGGGTATTTGAAATGATCCAACAGCACTTGCAAGAACAATAAGAACAACAAGGACAATTGTAGTCTTGAGTGAAGTGAAAAAATTAAGCAAAGGTTTCATAATATCTATACCATAGTATGAGAGCTCTGCATTAATATACTTACGCCCATGTATGTAAAGAGAAGGAGTATAAAACCTATGACGGAGCCCCATGCAAGGCCTCTGTGGTTGAATCCTTTGGTATAAAACAGGTGGATTGCGCCCCCATAATAAAACCAGAGGATAAATGACCATATTGTCTTAGGTTCCCAGAGCCAGTAGCTGCCCCATGCAAGATACCCCCATATGCCGCCTGAAAACATGGCAAATGTAAAAAGTGCAAAACCCCACAGCATGCCTCTTTGGCATATGTCAAGATGAATGTCCTTGCCGGTTTTTGTTGTAAGGAATTTTACTGCTGCAGCAAAAGAGAGTGTATACAGCGCATATGCCGCAAAGGATGATATTACATGGAGTTCAAACCACCATGTTTTTAGAGCAAGAGGAAGCGGACCGGCATTCTTCGGGGCAAGATTGGAAACCACAAGCACGATAAACGCAACAGGCAGTACAATCTTTCCCAATCCCTCTTCTTTATACCGCAGTATAACTATTATGTGTGAAAGAACTATTGCCCAACTGAAGAAAAGCAGCGTTTCATAGAGGTTTGCCATAGGTGAATGGCGGGTGAGGACACTTCTCAAGATAAGTGCAAAGCTATGTAAAGCAAAGGCTGACACAAGAACGCTAAACATCCAGGAAGAGGTGCGTTCTTTCTTTTCAAAGAATATTATAATGCCAATGGCAAACAGATATAAGAATATTGCTGCCCATACGGATATATTGATATATAATTGCATAGAAATAATAAACTAAGATAGACAACCCAAATCCCGCTATCGCGGGATTTGGGAGATTGGTCAAAATAGCCATTTATGGATATACTACTCTATATTGTAAGAGACTCTCCTACCTTTAAAACAACGCCTTTTGTGCTCCTGCCCGAAAGCCCTTTTATAAATTCCTCAGGTTCCTGTTTAATGACATCAAATGTATTGTAATGCATGGGCACTGCTATTTTTGGTTCCAGAAATTCAACCGCCTTTAATGCATCATCTGTATCCATGGTAAAATTCCCTCCAATGGGCAGGAGGGCAGCATCGATTTCATTCATTTCCCCAATTAGTTTCATATCCATAAAAAGTCCTGTATCACCGGCGTGGTATATCGTTTTACCCTCAATAGTAATGATAAAGCCGCATGGATTGCCTGTTGCGCCTGTATCGGTAGTAGAGCCGTGGTGTGCGATCGTAAGTTTAACCTTTCCAAAAGGAAAGTTGTACCCCCCGCCTATGTGCATGGGATGGCCTTTTGCCCCTTTGTTCTGGCAGTATCCAACAAGCTCAAATGGCGCTATTATTTGTGCGTCGCAGTTTTTGGATATCTCTACCGCATCGCCAAGATGGTCTGCATGACCATGGGTGACAAGTATTGCATCGACCTTTACATCATCAGGTTTTATGTCCGACGCAGGATTGCCGTTTAAAAAGGGGTCTATGATGATGCTGTTCTTTTCAGAGTCTATAATAAAACATGAATGACCATGATATGTAAGTTTAACCATTTCTTTTACCTCCTTTTTTTATTGTTTTCCAAAACAGATTTAAGTTTTTGAGTAAATCGGCAAAATGCCTTAAATGCAAGCCGCAGGCGATTTTTCTTTCAAGGCGTACATAACCGCTTCGATAAGGAAGAAAATTGCCAAGGGTATATAAGTTAGTTCAGGCAGTTAAGGATGTATTGCCAATTTTAAACCCCGCTATAGCGGTATTTTAGTGTTTTATGACTATTGAACCAACTCGACAACCACGTTATCTTATGCCTGTTACTTCTATATTTTCTCTACTTATGAGAGCGGTTGTAACACCCATGCCTTCAGCGGCATTACCATTCTTTTTAATGATATTCACCC
>JALXFI010000381.1 GCA_027069035.1 bacterium | reverse complement strand
TTGTAAAACCAGAATAATACTTATCTGGCCATTCAATAAAAATAAGCCTTATAGAAACCGACCTCACAATTGTTCCCCAATAAAATCTTACACATTTATATTTATTCTATATTTTTAACGTGAAGGAAAGGATTATAGATTTTTTTGAAAACTAAAGAACTCCCCTTAACGTAATTACCTACCCAAAAACATCTGTTTGTTTCTGAGACGTAAACTAACTTTTAACTTTTAACACAAAAACTATTAAAAACTTTTAACCTTCTTTATTTTAGTAATGCAATTTGAATACCATAATACATTTATTTTTATGAATTCATAAGGCATTGAATTAATTAATATTTTTTAATAAACACAGGAACATATGAACAAATAATTATATCAAAGTGTTATTTAACCCACTGTTTTATGGGGGATATGGCGCAGAATGCTGTTGCGGGGCGGGGGTTTTTAGACACAAATTGACACGAATCTGCACGAATAAGACCTTAAATACAAAAGCTTAAAAAACATTGGACACGGATAAAGGCGGATGTACACGGATTTTAAAAACAATCCGCCCTTTCCGCGTAAATCTGTGTCCTATTAAAAACAAAAGCTTTTTCTTTCGTGTCCATTCGTGTTGAGTGATATCACCTGATTATTTCCGTTGACGGTAGAGGGATGGATCGACTATATCCATCATCTTGTCAACATCAAGGGTGCTGCCAAAAAATTGGTTTATCTTTTCGATATTTCTGGCCGGCTCTTTTAATATTTCATTATAGTGGATGTACATGACAGCGATATTGGATTGGGCTTTAAGCCAATTCTCTATATCCTGCAGGTGTTTGGAAAAAAGCCCTTTCATCTTTTCATTATTCTCTTCATTGCTCTCGTGCCCCCTTCTTATAAGCATCCGACTCTGAGATTTAAGCACCTCATCCATATTGCGGCGCATAAAGATTATCTTGTACTGGTACTCTTCCGGAAGGTATTTGAGCAATGAAGATATGATCTTAATGGCTTTACCTCGCGCCTCACCCAACCATGAAGCATTTTCAGCAAGTTTTTTAACCTTTTCCACCTCGTAATAGCCCTTTGGATTGTCCTCATCGGCCTTTCTTATATTATCGGTCATTGCCTCCATACCACCTGCAACAAGCATCTTCATCATCATAGATGTACCGGAACGGGGCAGGCCTGAAACAACGGTTATTAAATCCTTATCGATCTTTTGTCCTTCCATAAAATTCAATTCTCCTTTCGATAATCGGTTTGTTTTCTTTCATGAAAAATCATTATTGTCAATCTTACAATAACTGCAATCAAAATAGAAAACATTAGTGCGTTTGCGGGGATGTGCGTGTTGAATGTAAATATTATAGATATCATAAATGCCATAACGGATGAAAGCAGAGAAATAAGAAGGCATGCGTTGTCCGTATTCTGCGAAGCTTTTATAGCAAAAAACACATTATAAAAAAAGACACCGAAAAACGACAGAGCAATGACAATGCCAACAATACCTGTCTCCGCCATAAACTGTATATAATCGTTATGGGCGTCAAGCCATCTTAGATTCGATACCTGCAATGGCCGGTATGCAGGAAAAACAGTTTCAAAGGTATCAAGGCCGGTCCCTGTAAGAGGATAGTCCTTAAATATGCCGAATGTTGCCTTCCATACAATCAGACGGCTCTCCCTTAGAAGGGCATCCATCCTCGTTAATGTGGAAAGCCTGTCTATAACAGGCCCGATCCCTATGTATAGAAGATAGAGCAAAACTGCGATCATAAAAGAGGATAATATAACAAGGCTTTTTTTGTACTCCCCTTCATATCTTGTTATAAAGAGCACAGCCGCCATAAACATTAATCCCGATATAAACGAAAATATTCCTCCGCGGGATAGTGAGAAAAAAAGCGCAGTTGCCATTATAACGGCCGTAAACCCAAAAAGCATCTTTTTATTGCGTTCTTTTGTTGTTATAAACATTCCAAGCGGCAGTGGAATCAGCATATTGATGAAACCTGCAAAATTATTCCTGTTTATAAATGTTCCAAAGGGACTTCCTCCATTCTTTAATTCCCTTACCCAATATATCCTGCCATTCCAGGTAAAATGCTGAATAAGTGCAAAGAGTGAGAATAAAAAGCCGATTATTATTATGTAAAGGATCAGTCTGTTGAGGGATCCCTTTGTAGTGAAATTACCGACAATGACAAAAAAGACACCGGCATAGGATAAGACCTTAAGGAGTTCCGTCTTTGTTGAATAAGGTGAAAGAGAGAGTGTAAACCTCAAATATTCATGCGAATCGGAAGGCGTCCTTAACCTATCAAGCGCATACAATGTGTCTCTGTAAAAATGGAATGTTTCAGGCGAAAGCGTTTTTATGAGCGTATTCGGCAGCGGCACAAGCTGAAAGATTATAAAGGCTATAAAGAGAAATATCGGAATATTCAAGTATGTCTTCGGGATATAGACCCTGCCGTCCTTCCAAATCATCTTAAGTATCGAACATAAGATCAAAAAAAACACAATCAGCTCCATTGCGGTATATGCCCACAAATAAACTGCGCCAAAGGCAAGAAGAGTAAAGAGCAGAAGAAGACAAACACCGGCCTTAATTATAAGATCAAATGCCTTCATAGTTCAGAGCCTTTTAAGACTAACATCATCTATCCACACACTGCCGCTTATTCGGCTGTCCAACCTTTGACTTTCAAACCTCCTAAACCTTATACTGCCGGCCTTGCAGTTGTGAGGAGTGGTTATAGTCATAGATATCTTTTGCCATGGCCTGGTCCCGGTAAAAGACCTTGTCTTATCATTAAATCTGCACCCATTGATACCGTAAAGCTCCAATACAAGACCATTATCGGTAGTAATGGAGTCGGTTTTTATACCAAAGGTTAAAAGGTACCTTGTGTTTGGCGCAAGCGGGAAAAACTGGAAAACATGATGAAAATTAATGTTATATTTTCCATTAAATATTATATGTAATGATTTGTTTCCATTAAAAAAAATATTGTCATCCACCTTAACCGAAACCCCTTTTACCTTTTGAACCCTCCAGCCAAAACCGCCGTTTGTTATCTTATCTTCGAAGTCTCCGTTCCAAATTATATCAGCAGACTTGCCGACCAACTTGTAACGCGCCCACTCCTTTTCGGCCGCCTCTATCTCCCCTTTGGATATAAGAAAGTCCATATACCGCATCTTAAGTTCTGAATCAGCGCCTTTTAATTTGGGATAAAGCGTATTCCATACCTTTTGGGCGCCGTTAACATCTCCGTTTTGCATAAGATATATAAGATATTGGGAAAGTGGTTTGTTTTCATCCGAAATTCCATTCTCTAATATACCCTCAATATTGTTTCCGGAAATAACCTCAAGGATATTAAATGCCTTGTGCCTTTCCGCCGGAAAATAATCTATAATGGATTTAAGTTCATCCATTGCATTAAGAACTTCTCCCCTTTCTATATAGAAGTTTACAATACTCCACCTCACTTTAAGGTTATAGGGGTTTAAAAAAAAAGCACGGTCTAAGAGGAGTTTTTCGCCTACACTATCATCCGTTTGGCCGTAAGCCCTTCCGGTTTCAAACCAAAATAGAGATTTGGCCGGCTCTAACTCTACAGCATGTTTAAAGGATTCTATCGCCTTATTCAGATTTCTTTCAGAAGGGTCATAATAGAAGTAAAGACCAAGCCGGTAATAATACAACGGATTTCCCGGATTTGAAGATACGGTCCTTTCAAGCCATTCTTTTTCCGGATACCCGGAAAGGTTTATCTGCAGAATCGGTGAGCTAAAAATAATCCAACCAAGGTATCCGAATATTACAACAACACATAATGAT
>JALXFI010000380.1 GCA_027069035.1 bacterium | reverse complement strand
GATATATTCAGGATATTCAAATATTTATGATGTTTTATTTAAAAGGTTTTTTTACCCGAGGATTAGATATGCTATAGAATCCATGAAAATAAACCGTGGCGACAGGGTGCTTGATATCGGGGTCGGAACAGGCCTGTCGCTTCTGCTCTATCCTTACAACTGTCATGTTACGGGTATAGACCTTTCTTTTGAGATGCTTAAAAAGGCCAAGAAAAAGATTGAAAAATTTGGGCTTGCAAATATAGATTTAATCAATATGGATGCAATGAATCTTTTCTTTGACGATAATTCCTTTGACAAGGTGTTTATCTCTCATGTTGTAAGTGTTGTGCCCGACCCCCTTAAAACCATGTATGAAGCCAAGCGTGTTTGCAAAAAAGGAGGAGACATAGTAATAGTAAATCATTTTCAGAGCAATAATAAATTTATAGCCAAGTGTGAAGAGATGTTGAATCCCATATGTAAAAAGGTTGGCTGGAGGTCGGATCTTTCACTTGATGGGATTGTAAACGGTTCCGGTTTGCAGGTAGACAGGAGCTACAAACTGAAAAAAATAGACCTGTGGCGCATTGTTTTTGCAACCAATGAAAAGTAGTGGTACCGCACTATAAATTATCGCAGGTAGACTTTAAGGAATCATCGATCACATTCATGTCTTTAAAAGACATAGATGCGGTACATAAGATTGAGGAGTCTTCTTTTACAAATCCATGGCCTAAGAACCTTCTTCTTTCAGAACTGAACAATCCGTTTTCATATCCTTTTACCTTGAATATCTTTTATGACAGGAAAGAGATTGTGGTGGGATACACCATTTTTTGGGTAATCTCAGGGCAGTCGCATCTGTTGAATATAGCGGTGCATCCTGATTACAGAAGAATGGGCTTTGGCAGGAAGCTGATGGATTTTATTATAGCTTCCTCCGTTGAGTTTGGCGTGAGGGAGATACTCCTTGAGGTGAGGAAGTCGAACATATCTGCACAAAGTCTTTATAAAAGTGTGGGGTTTAATATAGTTGGTGTAAGAAAGGGTTATTATTCGGATAATAAAGAGGATGCCATACTTATGACCATGTTTTTACAGTAAAATCTTAACTTTATTAAAAATGGATGTTCGGGAGAAATAGATATATTTTATGAAACAGGTTATTGGTAAAGTCCTTTATAATTCGGAGATATCTCAGTCATATTTCAAGATGGGCATTGCCTGTTCTGATGTAGCTTCAAGCATTCTTCCGGGACAATTTTTTATGCTCAGGGCATGGTCTGATACGGAATATGACCCACTCCTGAACAGACCGTTTGGTGTCTACAGGGTTATAGGAGAGGAAGAGGGGGTGGAGATACTTTACAGGGTGGTTGGCAGAGGTACAAGGATTATGTCTCAACTTAGGCATAGGGATTTTGTGGGGCTTATAGGGCCTCTTGGCAAGGGTTTCCCTATTTATGAGTACGGGGATAGTGTGGCTATGATCTCAGGCGGTGTCGGCATTGCCCCGTTTTATTTCTTTACTCAATGGATAAGAAACAAAAAAAGCTATAACCTTCCTATAACCCTTTATCATGGCGGCAGTGGCATGGATGATATGGTTTGTATAGAGGATTTTGAGGCGCTGGGTGTCGAAATCAAATCATCAACTGAAGACGGCAGCGTTGGTTTTAAAGGTTATGTCACTGATAATTTACGCAAAGACCTTGAAAAAAAGAATATTATGCCTTCTTTTATGCTTGCCTGCGGACCTAAGGCGATGCTCAAAGAGGTGGCATTAATGGCTTTAAAGGATGACATACCGTGTTTTGTTTCCATAGACAGCGTTATGGGTTGCGGAATAGGCACCTGTCTGGGTTGTGTGGTAAAGACAAGAAAAAAGGACAAATCAAAAGCAGACACAGAGTTCGAATACACAAGGGTCTGTATGGAAGGGCCCGTCTTTGATGTAAAGGATATCTTGTGGGAAAAACTATAGAAACGGATGTGAAGATGGTTGATCTTTCAACGAATATCGGGGGAGTTGTAATTAAAAATCCTGTAATGACCGCATCAGGCACGTTTGGATATGGAGAGGAGATGTCCCCTTATATAGATCTCAGTACCTTTGGGGCTATTATAGTAAAGGGGATATCATTAAAGCCAAGAAAGGGAAACCCTGCGCCACGGATAGTAGAGACCCCGTCAGGCCTTATAAATGCAATAGGACTCCAAAATGTTGGGCTCGATGCATTTGTGGATGAAAAACTTCCGTTGCTAAAAGATTGTGGCTCTCCTGTTATTGTAAATATCTTTGGTGAAACCATTGATGAGTACTGTCTGCTTGCTGAAAAACTCGGTCATGTGGATGGCATTGCGGGTATTGAGCTCAATATCTCATGCCCGAATGTAAAAAAAGGCGGTATGGAGTTCGGCAGGCAGCCTGAAGATGCATATAGGTTGGTAAGGGCTGTAAAGCATTCAGCAAAACTTCCGATTATAACAAAACTTTCCCCTAATGTAGGTGATATCCGTGAGATGGCCTCCAGTGTTGAAGAGGCGGGTTCGGATGCCGTCTCCTTAATAAATACCATAACGGCTATGTCGATAGATATTGAAAAAAGGAGACCGAGGCTTTTTAATGTTATAGGGGGGCTTTCAGGTCCTGCCATAAGGCCGATTGCGGTGAGGATGGTCTGGGAGGCCGCAGGGGCAGTAGATATACCTGTTATAGGCATCGGGGGTATAATGACGTATGAAGATGCCATTGAATTTATCATTGCCGGAGCATGTGCCGTTCAGATAGGCACCGCAAATTTTATAGACCCCACTATAGGGCTTAAGGTATTGAAAGGAATAAAAACTTACCTTAAAAGCCACTCCATACAAAGACTCTCGGATATCATAGGGTGCATAAGGGGTCAGATCTACACTTTACACAAAAATTCAAATCTATAACACCCTATGTAATGACCGCAGGTAATAAAAAATAGTTCTATGAATGACATTCTTCCATCCGACACCACTCCACCTTAAAAAAATATTTAAGTCACGCCTTCCTCATTCCGATAAATAAAACAACAAGAGAAACAAATACCATATCTATCTCTTTTTAAGTGTTTGAAATAGGGGATTTATTGGGGATGGAAACGCTTAAACTTCAAAATACTGCAATACCCGGAAAAAACGGAAACTTTTCGGAACTCGGTGAAGAGCTTAAAGCCCTTATAACCTCAACCGAAGACGAGTTTCTTGAGATCGGCGGCAGGCTCAACGATTTTTACAGTCAATCCAACGAGATAAGCAAACTCACCGTATCAAGCGCCAAAACAGCTTCAGATAGCGACATTATGGAAACTACTAAAGGATTGAACCTTATACTTGCCAAGGTTGAGGGCTACCTCAATCTTTCAGAGGATAATCTTATTCAAAGTACAGATTCACTGCGTAATATCCTCGGTATATTTGAGGATATAGGTGAATTGATAGAGGGATTTAAAAAGATTGTAAAAACTTTAAAGATGCTTGGCATCTCAACAAAGATAGAGAGCGCGCGTTTAGAAGACAATAGTTTCAAGATACTTTCTGAAGAAGTGGAGAAACTTTCGGCAAGAATAACCTTAAAGGCCGAGAAGATAAGCGCCGCCTTAGAGGATGTGCATGATCTTATATGTGCAATTGTCAATAAACTCTTAGTTTTGAAGGAAACGCAGAGCGGTCATACTGCGGATGTCCTTGAAAATATCAACACAGGCCTCAAGATACTAAATGAAAAACATACTTTATCCTTAAATACCACCGATAAACTCTCTGAAAATTCCATGATTATTAATAAGAACATAGGCGAGATAGTAACGTCCATGCAGTTTCACGACATTATAAGAC
>JALXFI010000379.1 GCA_027069035.1 bacterium | reverse complement strand
ATAAAAACCCTTGTCTTCATCAAGAGCATTTGTATCTTTAATACCATATTTTATATATCCATAACCTGTTTCAGGCCCTGTTGGCTTAATACCTATGGTAACAAGCGAACCTTTTTGTGCTATCGAATCACCTGATTTAAGCGCCTCTAAAAAACTTTTCTCATCCTCTATTACATGATCGGCAGGCATGGCAACCATAATGCCGTCGGGATCGGCCTTTTTAAGATACAAAGCAGCCAACCCAAGTGCAGGCGCAGTGTTTCTGCCTAAAGGCTCTATAATAAAATTATCCCCTAATTTATCATTTAAAACCGGATGGAGATGCTTAATTTCTTCAGCATAATGGGGATTGGTAACTATATAAATATCATTATAAGGGATGAGCGGCGATATTCGTTCCGTTGTCTGTTGTATCATCGACTCAGAACCAAATATAGACAAAAACTGCTTTGGGAATCTCTCACGGCTCAATGGCCAAAATCTTGTACCCGTGCCTCCGGCCATTATCACGGCATACATATTACATATACCTCTGTAAATCTAAGCACCCTAATCTTTTTTCTCCTTTTTACCAAGTTTTTCTTTCATTATGGAAAGCAACTTGTATGGTATCTTCATGTCTCCCATACCTATACCTATCTCTATACCCGGTTTTACCTCCCCATGGAAATCCGTTCCCCCCGTAACAAGCAAGTCATATTCATCTGCTATTTCCAAAAGAATCCCGATATCATTCGAGGAATGAGAAGAATAGTAAACCTCCAAACCGTCTATTCCGTCATCCATGAGCTCCCTGATAAACCTTCTTATACCATAAGTCGATATCGAACGACTCTGCATGGGATGGGCAATAATAGCAAGTCCTCCTGCATCATGGATAATATTCACCGCTTCCATGACAGAGAGAAGCTCCTTTGGCACATATGCACTTCCGCCCTTTTTAAGATATCTGTCAAAGGCATCCTGATTAGAAAAAACAAAACCTTTTTCTTTGAGAACCTGCGCTATGTGGGGTCTTCCGATAGAGCCGCCTTCTGCAACCATCTTTACCTCATCATAGGTAATATTAAGACCAAGATGTCTGAGTTTATCTATTATCTGAGGGTTTCGCTTCTCCCTGAATTCTCTCAACATAGAAAGTTTTTGTTTAAGCAGGTCTGATTTCCAGTCAATAAAAAACCCGAGCAGATGCACCTCTCCGACAGCATGTCCACAACTTATCTCAACCCCGGGGACAACCTCAAAACCCAGTCTTCTACCTTCTTTAATTGCCTCTTCATTGCCTTCAACGGTGTCATGATCTGTCAGGGCTATCGCTTTAAGGCCTGAATTGAGAGCCAGAGAGACCACCTCGGCAGGTGACAAAGTGCCGTCAGAAGCCGTTGAATGTATATGAAAATCTATAAGGGAAGTCATAAATAAAATCCTCTTACGTTAAATACTATCTAAAATATTCAACGGTCTTTTTAAGCCCTGTCTTAAGCGAAACCCGAGGTCTCCATCCCATGACATCCGCCGCTTTGTCAAAGCTTAAAACACTCCTCAATTGCTCCCCTTTTTTAGGCGGGCCATGCCGTTTATCAATATTTGCACCCGTATACTCTTTAAGGAGAGCAAAAAGTCTGTTAACCGATGTCTCTTCCCCTGTGCCTATATTAAAAAAACCGGAAACACTGTCATCTATTGCTTTAAGATTTGCTCGCGCAACATCTTCAACAAAAACAAAGTCCCGTGTCTGTTCACCGTCTCCATTTATAACGGCTTGCCTGTTTGAAAGCATCTGCTCTGTAAATATAGCAACCACCCCTGCCTCGCCGTGAGGATCCTGTCTCGGACCGTATACATTGGCATATCGAAGTGCAACATAATCAAGCCCGTATGCAGTCTTATAAAAATGAAGATATCCCTCAACCGAAAACTTGGCGACTCCATATGGAGATACAGGTCTTAAAGGATGGGCCTCATCAGCTGGAAAGTAATCCTGTTCACCATAAATGGCGCCGCCTGTTGAGGCAAAGATAACTTTTTTCACACCATGTTTAACGCAAAGCTGAAGCAGGTTAAGTGAACCCAGAATATTTATGCACGCATCGGCGACCGGATCGTCTACCGAGTTTCTTACACTGACCTGAGCCGCATGGTGTATGACAATCGACGGTCTTTCCTTATCAAAGACAGCGGCAAGGTCATCCGCCTTTTTTATATCCACCTTATAAAAGGCCGCACAGGGATGCAGGTTCTCCTCCTTGCCTGTAGAGAGATTATCTACAACAGCAAGTTTAAACCCTTCGCTTATGAGAAGTTCCGCAACATGCGATCCGATAAAACCGGCCCCGCCGGTTAAAAGAACACTATGTCCGTTCATAATATATCCAAACCAAGACTGCTAAAAAAATCAGATCAGTATAACTTAAGGGGTCTGATTTTTCCCTATTTTTTTGAGTGACAACGCAAACAATTTTCTACAGGAAAGGCCACCTTACCATGACACACTCCGCAAAACTTACCTTTAAATATATCGAGCATTGTCATAGGTGTGGCCATTGCCTTCATCTGAAAGATGGCTGTATGGCAAAGTTGACAGGCAAGCACCTGAGTATGCGGTTTGTGCGGATATACCACATCAGGGAGAATAGGGTTCGGCAATGGACGAATTACATTTACCGGCAAGACAATCATCTTGCCCGTTCCATCAAGGTTTGCCTTTGGAGCGATCTTGCCTTCATCCAATGCCTTAACCCAGTCTACTTTGTTACCAAACGGACTGCGCGGAAGGGTGGAAAGATAACCCTTTGCATCCCTGTTCTGCGGTACTTTAATACCATAAGAATGACACCTCTGGCAATTGGCGCCTTTTGGCCCTGCCGGAGCAAAGGCAATCTTGCCATTGTGACATGTTCCACATGATTTACCCTGAAAGATATCGACCATCTTTATATCATCCGCCCCGGCCTGCATCTTAAAACCAAGGTCAAGATGACAAACCTTACAGGTATATTGACTCCTGTGCCACCAATGAGGAAAGACAACGGGTTTAAAATTCTTTGCAGAAGAATACCTGTCAAGTACAACATTGCCATATTCCTCCGGCACAATAATCCTTGGATGCCCGACACCTGTAAGTGGTTCAACGGCGACCGGAGCTTGGACCGATGAGGCGGGTTTTGCCTTGGGTTTTGTTTCAGGTTTTACCGCAGGTTTCGTCTCAGATTTTGCTTCAATTTTCTTTTCCTGAGCATAAAGTTCGGTTAGCCAATGTAAACCCGAACTATTAACAAACCACCCAACGGCAAGAAAAGAAATAAAAATAAAAAAGACTGATGTTTTTTTCATATACCCCTCTCGCATAGATCGATTTTGATGTGCGTATCATTATAATGTATTATTTTTTAGTTGGCAACAACTTAAAAGAAATCACATGCCAACCCTGTGACATCTAAAGCAGTCATCGAATGGAAATGAGACCTTCTGATGGCATGTGCCGCAAAACTTGCCGTTAAAATTATCCACCATTGTTATATCGTCAGCGCCTTTTTTTTCTTTAAATATTTTTGGATGACAATTCTTGCATGCAAGCCATCTGGTATGCACCTTATGGTAAAATATTACGTTAGGCAAACCCGACTCTTTTGGCACAAACTCCACTTCAAGGTCAAGTTGCTTAAATTCATCATCTTTTTTGTCTTCGTCCCCTGGATTAAGCCGCTCTTTTGGATGTATTATCCCTCTGTCCAATGCCTGTACCCAGTTTATCCATCCTCCTGTCGGATCTTTTGGCAGCGAGTCAGCAAACTCCTTTGCCCTTTCATCGGCCTTTTTCTCATCTTCGGTACCGACATAATGGCACTTTTTACACTCATT
>JALXFI010000378.1 GCA_027069035.1 bacterium | reverse complement strand
GATATCCTTTTCTAAAAGAAGCCAGACCGTTTTAAGATACCTCACATTGCCTCCCATGCAGCAGAGAGGATATCTCAGACTTGATATCGTCATCCAAACCCTTGACTCTGTCTAAAACAACCCTGCCGGAATAAAGCACTATAAACCTACCGCCCAGTTTAACCCCCCTGTCAAGGTCATGGGTTGTCATGATTACTGTGCCGCCCTTAGTGTTAAATCCCTGAAGAAGCGCCGTAATCGTCCCTATATATTTCTGATCAAGTCCCGAGAAAGGCTCGTCAAGGATAAGTATCTCCGGGGTATGGATAACAGCCCTTGCAATGGAAAGCCTTTGCAGCATTCCGCGCGACAATGTGAACACGGCGTCATTCCTCTTATTATAGAGTCCGACTTCTTCAAGGAGTTCTTCTGTTCTAACCTTGAGTCTGGAGACCCCGAACAATCTGCCATAAAATCTCAGATTTTCAGTGACCGTCAGATATGGATATAAAAAACCTTTATGAGAGACCAGACCAACGGATGACCTCAAACCATTGCTGTCATTCTGCACATCCCTGCCCTTTATATAAACCTTGCCGGAAGAAGGCTTCAGCAACGCAGAAAGGATCGATATAAGCGTGCTCTTCCCTGCCCCGTTACAACCCAGCAGAGAAACAAACTCACCTGCTTTTATACTGAGATTTATATTCCTTAATGCCTTCCTGTGTCCAAAAGATCTGTTTAAACGGCTTATTTTTATTATTTCATCTCTCATCTATTCACCATTTTTATCGGTTTCAATCCTTACCAGTTCATCAAGGAGTCTCGCCCTCTCAAAACGATACTCGTCCCCGCCAAGCTCATTCCTTTTAAAACTTTCATCCATAAGGGCTATCTCTTTTATAAGCCGGTCTCTGTCGCTCTCCACAGAACTTTTATATCCCGACCTCTTCTTTTTTATCAGGACATAGACAAGGATAAAGAGGAATACAAAACTAAAAAAGAATATCAAGACCGCGAAAAACTTGTTTTTGTGCGGAAGGCCTGTCAACGTAATCTTAAGTTCCCTTGAATCGGCTTTAAATGGAGCCGCTGTTTTATAAAGGTTATAATCACTTCCCTCAATCCTTATGGTATCAGCCTTTACAAGATTATTGCCCTCAGCCTCCATCCCTTTCGGAAGAAGAATATTGAATGTTTTCGGCCTTAGATTCTCCGACCTGCCAAGGGGTATGTAGATGTTCCTTTTCCCCCCGCTATAACGAAGTTGATAACTGTACGACAGGGTATTCTGTCCGGGCAAAATCCTTGAACGCACCATAAGCTCCCCTGACATATCCAGGAAATCCATAAGATCCCCTCTTGTATAGCGCGACAGGTTCTCATACCCTTCGATCAGTGGTATAATCAAAGCAACCCGTCCATGATTTTCATTCTTTATCTTGCCGATAAAGGCGGTCTTCCCTGTATTCACAATGGTAAAGACCTCCGTAATCTCCAAAACACCCTCTTTAACACCGTCTACAATAAAATGGCGTTCCTCAACCATAATATCCTTTTCGCCTTCTTCAGAGGGTTCGTATACGGTTACATCGGCTCTAACCCTGTTTGTGCCGTTGAATACTACCGGTTCGCCGCTCCCATAACTTATAAACTTATAATCTACATTCGTTGTATATACAAATCCCTTATCAAGACCGCTAAACTCAAAGTTTCCATCATTATCGGTCAGGATGCTTACCTCTTTTGCAAAAGAAAATCTTCTATCCTTTTTAAATGCCCTGAGTCTTACCTTTATATTTTTGACCGGTTGTAATGTACTTCCATTGATTACCCTTCCGGTAATTGTTGCGCCCGTATCTTCTGCAAACACCTTTAAAGGAACCAGCAAAGCCATAAAGACCGCAATAAACAAAAGACGCTTAATCATATCTTTCCCTTTCTTGCCTGTAATATCTCTTCTTCCAGTTTCTCTATTATCTTATTACGCTCGGGATCATCCCTGCTGTTTGCCGCATTATTCACACTCTCAAGTTCTTTTATTACCTTTATGGCTTTACTTTTATAAGAACTTCTCAGTTCATTATAATCCTCATCGGATATCTTCCCGCTTGAATATTCAAAGTCAATATCGGAGATTGCCCTGTAAAGTTCGTCCTTCCTGATCAAGAGTCTCTGAAAATTTCTATCCTTTGAGATATAGTATGCTTCCTTTATTGAAGCAAATGGCCAGAGTATATACATACCAAAAAGAATCATAAGAACAGATAAAACAATATATTCCATATTAAAACCTCCTATCTTCCTTTATAGGGTATTACCGCAATAAATGTGCCAATGCCTATTATCCAGAAACCCAGTCCGAGATAGAATATAAGCGGATTCATTACAAGTTTTATATTAACCTTCTTAAAATCCTCGCTCCAGCTTCCGAGAATTGCATATATGTCCTCGCCGAAACCGCTTTTATTGACAATGTAATCTATCTTTGTATTCGGTTCTTCAAATTTGTAAAAAAACCTCTTCTTCGGTTTCAGCATGCCATATGGTTTGTTATCCTTTGTTACCGCAAGTCTGGCTTCAATTGTCTGTTTTGCCCTGTCTCGATAAACATTAAATCCCTTAAAAACAATCCGATAGTTTCTCATCTCGACCTTTTCCCCTTTATGCAGAGAGACCTCCTTCTGAAGCTTAAAAACATTTCCCGTAATGCCTATAAAAACAAGCACCATGCCAAGATGAATAATATAGCCTCCGTACCTTCTTCTGTTGTTCCAGATAAGTTTTCTGAGCGCCGTATGAAAAGACTCCCCTCTTGTTCTGTGTCTGGCTTTTGTGCCCCTGTAGAACTCCATAAATATGGTTATCGTGACAAAAGCGGAAAGGGAAAATGAAAGCAAAAAGACGGGTTTTAAAAAACCTGAAAGTATCAGGACAACCAGAACCAAAATCATGGAGATCAAAGGAACAATAAAGTTCTTTTTAAGGTTCCTCCCTGATGCCTTTCTCCAGCCGATATGAGGGCATATGCCAAGTATAAAGAGGAGAAAAAGAAATAACGGAACGGTCACCTGGTCAAAAAACGGGGGGCCGACCGTGATCTTTCTGTCCGTAACCGCCTCTGAGATAACAGGAAAAAGCGTTCCCCACAGAACCGCAAAGGCCAATCCAAGCAGAATAAGGTTATTATAGAGAAAAGAACTCTCCCTTGAAAGAATAGACTCAAGGCTTCCTTCGCTTTTAAGCTCTTTATATTTATTAATAATTAAAAAGACCCCTATAAAAAGCACTACTAAAAGGAAACTCAGAAAGTAAGGCCCTATATTAGACTGGGCAAATGAATGCACCGAAGCAACCAATCCGCTCCTTGTAAGAAATGTTCCAAGTATGGAAAGGCTGAATGTAATCAAAATAAGAAACATGTTCCAGAGCTTGAACATATTTCTTCTCTCCTGTATCATCACGGAGTGCAGAAAGGCCGTTGAGGTAAGCCACGGCAGGAAGGATGAATTCTCCACAGGGTCCCATGCCCAGTATCCTCCCCATCCAAGAACCTCGTATGCCCAGAGTCCCCCGAAGACTATGCCAAGCGTAAGAAAAAACCATGATGCTACAGTCCAGAGCCTTGTCTTCTTTATCCACCAGCTATCCAGCTCACCTGTGATAAGCGCCGACATGGCAAATGCAAAAGGCACGGTAAAACCCACAAAACCGAGATAAAGGGTTACAGGGTGAAAAACCATTCCGGGATTCTGCAGCGTTGGATTGAGTCCTGCACCATCGGGAGGCGTATAGAGAAATCTGTCAAAAGGATTTGACAAGAAGTTCAGAATAAACAGGAAGAAGAGCCCGCAAACCATAAAGGTCAAAAGCAGATACGGCATAAACTTGTGATGC
>JALXFI010000377.1 GCA_027069035.1 bacterium | reverse complement strand
TCTCTATGCCGTGTACCCTTCTGTTCGGACTTGCATTTACATGGATAGAGACAAAAAGGTCTGCTTCTCTTGTATTTGCAAAGGCCGTTCTCTCTTCAAGAGGTATAAACACATCCCTATCTCTTGTCATAAGAACCTTATAACCTTTTGAAACAAGTTTTTCTTTTAATCTCTTTGCAACCTTTAAGACGACATCTTTTTCCTTAAGTCCCCTCATGCCGATGGCGCCCGGGTCCTTACCGCCGTGTCCTGGATCAATGATTATCTTCTTTATCTTCAGTCCAAGCTGCTGGGCAAGAGAAGGCACAGGAGAGGTTTCCTTTATCTTTTCAGAAGGTGAACTTCCTTTTATATCAACAATAACCCGGAACGGCTCTGCGAGAGAGAAAACCTTGTAATCGGAAAGCGACTTAAAATCAAGCACAACCCTTACAATATTCCTGTTATACTGGCCTGCCCTTATCTGTTCAAGAAGTCCGTCGTCAATAATTATCGGTTTTTTCATCTCCTTTCCGATACGCGTTGAATTAAGGTCAATATAGAGGCGAGGCGGTTTGCCCGCCGATGGATCGGCCTTCAAGATATGAGAATTGAAGGATACGTTTTTGCTCAAATCTATCACTACGCGTGTGTAATTGGGATTTGACCAGTGTCTTATAGATTTTATAGCGGAAAAGACTGCGGAAGCGCCGGCAGATTTATAATCTTTAAGTTCTTTAAGCCTTGAGCGCGCCTTAGCGACCATATCACCCTTTGGAAAACGTTCTACAACCTTTAAGTATTCCTTATAAGCTTCCTTTTTCCTCTTAAGTTTTTTAAAGAATATCTCAGACAGTTGAAACTGCGCATCATCGGCAAGGGAACTTTCAGGATAGGTGTTTACAAGAAGCCTGTAAAAATCTACCGCCTTTAAGGCATCGTCTTTTTTGTAAGAATAACCGTACAGGGCTGAATAAAGCCTCCCTGTAACAAAGAGCGCTTTGGGGGCATAACTGCTCTTTGGATAATGTTTGTAAATATCTTCAAAACGGTTTATCGTCTTTATCCAGTTGCTACGATACTTCTTCTTCGTTTTGGATTGCATAAGTCTGTGATAGGAATCCTTAGCCGATCTATATTCAAACTCCACAGTGCCGGCATACGAAGAAGAAGAGAGTGTCAGCAGGATCAATACCAAAAAAACCGGATAAAATTTTTTAATCCGCACTATACCCCCTCTTCAAGCATCTTCTGTAGTTGATATAGTTTGTTAAGAGCATCCACAGGTGTCAAATTGGTCACATCGATTGTTCTTAATTCATTTATAACAGGGTGTTCGGACATTGAAAAAAGGTTTAACTGGCGCTGGTCCGTTGTGTTTTCTTCCGTCATACCGTCCGAAAAACGGGAAAGAACCCTCTGGTTCAATTCTCCCTTCTCAAAATTAGACAGTATGGCCTTTGCCCTTTTTACAACCTCCTTAGGGATGCCGGCAAGCCTTGCAACCTGTATCCCGTAACTCCTGTTTGAACTGCCGGGAACTATCTTCCTTAAAAAGATTATCCTGTCGTTCCATTCTTTAACCGAGACATTATAATTCTTTACACCATCTTTTACCAATGAAAGTTCTGTAAGCTCGTGGTAATGGGTAGCAAAAAGTGTTCTTGCAGCGAGATTACCCCTTTCAAGTACATACTCCGCAACAGCCCATGCTATACTTATACCATCAAAGGTACTCGTTCCTCTACCTATTTCATCAAGAACAATAAGGCTTCTTTCCGTAGCGCAACGGAGGATATGTGCAGTCTCACTCATCTCAACCATAAACGTACTCCGCCCTCTTGCTATATCGTCCATCGCCCCTATTCGGGCAAATATCCTATCGACTACGCCGACCCTTGCTTCAAGCGCAGGCACAAAACTCCCAATCTGAGCCATAAGGACTATCAGGGCAACCTGACGAATATATGTCGATTTTCCTGCCATATTCGGTCCTGTTATTATCAAAAGTCTGTTTTCATTACAATCAAGCATTGTGTCATTGGCGACAAACCCTTCAACTACCGACATGGTTTCAACAACAGGGTGTCTGCCGTCCATAATACTTATTTGAGTGCCTTCATCTACAACAGGCCTTGAATAACCCCTCTCATCCGCTACAAGGGCAAGGGATGAGACTACATCAAGAAGGCCGATATAAAAGGCAGTATTCTGAAGTAAACTTATCTGTTCGGCAATACTTTCAAGTATCTCATTAAAAAGTCTCTTTTCAAGTTCTATTATACTCTCATGAGCAGTAAGAACCTTTGTCTCATACTCCTTAAGTTCCTGAGTTATAAACCTCTCTCCATTAACAAGGGTCTGTTTCCTTATATACCTATCCGGCACATTCTGAAGGTTTGCCGCAGTAACCTCGATATAGTAGCCAAATACCTTGTTATATCTCACCTTTAAGGAATTTATGCCGGTATTCTTTCTTTCTTCCTGCTCATATCTCAACATCCATGCCTTCCCCGACCTGCTTATATTCCGAAGTTCATCAAGCTCTTTATTATAGCCGTCCCTTATAATGCCTCCATCCTTTAACATGACCGAAGGCTCGTCAAGGATTGCTTCTGAAACAAGATCTATAATATCGTTGTGTATGTCTATGTTCTCGTTTATCCTTTTAATATACTCCGAACTGCATCCGCCTATAATTGTTTTCAATGAGGGAAGCCTTCCAAGAGATAATTTAAGCGAAACAAGGTCCGGAGGCTTTGCACTTCTAAGCATTATTCTGTTTATCAGCCTTTCAATATCACAGATGCCTTTAAGTTCTTCTATAACCCCGCCTCTCAATATCCTGTCACCCTTAAGTTCCGAAACGCTGTCAAGCCTCAGAGATATTTCAGAAGTATTGATCAAAGGAAAGGATATCCATTCTCTAAGACGCCTTCCGCCCATAGCCGTTTGTGTCATGTCAAGTACCCCAAGCAGTGAGCATGACCTGCTGCCGTCCTGAATAGACTCGATAAGTTCAAGATTCCGTCTTGTCATCGGGTCTATTATCATATACTCCCTTACCCTGTATAATGAGGGGGGTTTAAGATATAGGGGCGCTCTTTTCTGCGTCTCTTTCAGATAATGTATCAATATACCGCTTGCGCATAAGCCTTCTTCAAAACCATCGGCATTAAAATTTTCAAACCACTCGCTTCCAAAATGGTCTTTAAGCGTATCAAGGAGAAACCTCTTCTCATAGAGTGAATCTTCCATATATGTATAAAACGGTGAACGGAGGTACCTGTTTAGCATCTGCGCCGTACCGGACTTTTCAGTTTTTTGAGGCAAGAGAATCTCCTTCGGCTCAAGGCGCGTAAGTTCACTCTCAAGCTCTTCTTCACCCATAACCTCTGTAACTGATATATCCCCTGTAGTCGGATCAACACAGGCAAGTCCCCACAACCTTCCATTAGGCATAAGGGATATAAGATAGTTATGGTCTTTGGGCTCAATCTCTTCGGTATCGGCGGGAACACCCGGGGTAATAACCCTTACCACCTCCCTTTTAACTATTCCTTTTGCTGCTTTAGGGTCTTCGATCTGCTCGCATACCGCAACTTTATGCCCTTGACGTGTAAGCTTATTCACATATTGGGATGCGGCATGGTAAGGGACACCGCACATCGGGACAGGGTTTTTGCTCTTTTTGTCGCGTGAAGTCAGGGCAATATCGAGTATCCTTGAGGCAAGAACGGCATCCTCAAAGAACATCTCATAAAAATCGCCCATCCTGAAAAAAAGTATACAATCACAGTACCTTTCCTTTATCATAAGGTACTGTTGTATCATAGGAGTTGTCTTCATAACGGCCTGTTTTATATTACAATCCCCGACATTCCATATCAAAAGCGCCTAAAAAAACACACAAACAATCTTTAAGATACTTTTTAAAACCGACAAAACAACAAATAAATTGGAGGGTATACAGGGATAGGGCATGAATTGATGTAAATACGAATCTTCCCATATTCTTGATGATGTACGGATTTAAAGAAACAATGTCAAGCTCGCATCCAAAAAAGCTCTACTATACTATGAAGCCGCCTTACGCTTGGAAACATCCTTGAAATTTATAGTATCCCACTTATGACATTGAGGGCATTTCCATACAAGAGACTCCGATTCATATCCACATATACAGCACTGATATGGTTTTATTTGAGGCGGTAACTGCTTTAAGAGTTTTTCAAACTCTTCTATAACCTCTTCTTTTAAATCCTGCTCAAGTAGAATTCTCCCCAATTCTTTTCGCGCCTCTATGAAATTCGGGTTATAATCAAGGGCAGCCCTAAGTTCATTGACAGCTTCTTTTACATTATTCTTTTTATAAAGATACCTGGCCAGAGAAAGATGCGTATGAAAGTCTTCTCTGTTTTTTAACGAGATATCCCTTAACAAAACCTCCATCTCATCAAACTGTCCAAGTCTAAAGTAAGACTCCTCAAGGCGTGAATATGCAAGATGAGCAAAACGCGGAACAACATCTATAATCTTTTTCCATGTCTTTATAGCCTTTTCGTGATCATCCTGAGAAGCATAAAGATCACCAAGATGAAGATAGGCATCAACACAGGCCGGATTAAGGGATATCGCCTTTTTAAATGCCTTTTGGGCATCATTCTTCTCACCCTTCTCAGCGCAGCCTTTACCTATTTCGGTATAAATATGCGCAACAACACTCTTATTCTTCCCTTTTTTAAAGCGTGAATTCTTTATCTGAAGCTGAAGGGCGCTTGTCCAATCCTTTGTATCCTCGTATAAGACCTCCAATTGCTCACAGGCATCAATCATATTCGGTCTCTTCTCCAGGACCTCTTCAAAAGAGGCTATAGCCCTTTTAACAAAGCCGGCAGCCTTGAAATCAAGACCAAGCTCATAAACGGCCCTCAGCTTTGTCTTCTCATCCACCAACGGCCTTAAGGTGATCCCCTGATGTATCCTGGTTGCCCTAACTACATCTCCTTTACTCCTGAAAAGGCTCCCTAAAGTGAAATATGCGTCAATGGTATTGGAATCTATCTTAACCGCCTTTGTAAACTCCTCGATTGCCTTGTCTGTTTCTCTTGAAAGTATGAAGTTTATGCCTTTAAGATAGGCGCTCTTCTCTTCAGTGTTTTTGTCGCTAAATGTAGAAGACCTGAACAATCTGGCAAATATTAGACCCGCAACGAAACCGGCAAACAAAAAAAACAGATAAGCAAAATATATATTGGACGACAATTCGGACATTTACTCTTTATCCTTCAGGTGTTCGCTTGATTCAAGCGGCAGATTTCTTAGTGAATTCAACTCTTTTTCCTGTGTCAGCTTGACCTTTTTAAGTCTGTTTATCTCTCTTTTTAACCGAAATTGCTCAATAGAAGCCAAGATGCCAGCAAAGAAGACACCTATCATTACAGAGGCAAAAACAACCAAAAAAAGCGGGACATGAACAGGCATTAGCCCGTAATAGTTTATCCCAACTTCATGTGTATTCTCTGTTGCGAAGATGATAGCAAGGATAAAAAGAATACCTATAAAAAGAGCCTTTAAAATTCTCATTCCCGTCTCCAAATTATTTATATTTCGATTAAAACTCACAAATTTTTGTCCTATTATCCCAATCTTTTCACTCAATAAAAAAATGGGAGAGATGCTCATATGTAGAACTTAGATGTTCGTTTATCAGTTTTACCTCACCAATAAGCGGCATAAAGTTCGTATCCCCTTCCCAACGGGGGACAACATGTATGTGAATGTGGTCTTTAATACCGGCGCCTGCACATTTACCCATATTTATGCCGATATTAAACCCTTCAGGGGATATTGCCTTTTTAAGGAGCGCTACAGAATCTCTGAGCGTTGAAAAGGTGTCTACAAGTCCCTTAGTATCAAGCAGAGCTATATCAGCCACATGCTCATGAGGGAAAACCATTATATGTCCATTGCTGTACGGATATTTGTTCAACATAACGGAAGAATGCTTACCCCTTAAGAGGATAAGGTTCTCTTTATCTTTGTAAGCTTTAAGAGCAGAGCAGAATATGCACCCGGAGGTTTTTTCTCCTTTAATATATTCCATCCTCCATGGAGCCCACATCCGTTTCATGGATATCAGCCGTTGTTTACCCGTTCTCTAAGTTCTTTTCCCACCTTGAAGAAGGGAACTTTTTTGGGCGCTATCCTGATCTCTTCACCGGTCTTAGGGTTTCTCCCGTCACGAGCATTTCTATGTTTTACCTTAAAACTTCCGAATCCTCTTATCTCCACCTTATCCCCTTCTGCAAGGGCATTGGTCATACTCTCGAAGATGTTGTTTATAATAATCTCCAGGTCCTTTCTTGTAAAGTCCTGCAACTTTTCCGATACTGCATCGATCAATTCACTCTTTGTCATCTCTTTCTCCTTTCATTTATTTTAATATATATGCAGGGGCGTGATAGATTGCGCCTGAAAAGACCGAGATGATCCCAGACAAGCTTTCTATCAATCCCTTTATATTCGCTCCTAAAAAGATATCTATTATACCTTTCTTCTCAGGATAGACCAGTGTGGGTTTCCCCTTTATATTTGTCATGCTTGCGGCTAAACTTACGGCATCCTGAAAATTGCCTAATTTATCCACATATCCCATTTTAAGGGCGCTCCTGCCTGTAAATATCCTGCCGTCTGCAATCCTTTCAACCTTTTTTCTATCTATTCCACGATTTTCAGCGACAACTTGAACAAACTGATCATAGACATCTTTTACAAGTGCCATAAGCAGTTTCTTTTCATCTTTTTCCATGCTCCTGAATGGAGAACCGGTATCCTTGAATCTGCCGCTTTTTATGACATATCCTTTTATCCCTATCTTCTCAAGTATCTCATGAAGGTCTGCAAATTCCATCAACACGCCTATACTCCCTGTAATAGTGCCCGGGTTGGCCACTATCTTATCCGTTGCAACCGCGATATAATAACCTCCTGATGCCGCTACGGAACCCATTGAAGCGACAACCTTTTTTTTCTTTGTAATTTTTTTTATCTCTTCATAGACCTCTTGTGAAGCTGCAACTCCACCGCCGGGGGAATCTATTCTCAAAACAATGGCCTTTACATCCTTCCTTTCTCCCATACTAATAAGCCGGTCATTTATCTCTTTAGGATCCGTAATTACGCCTTTTATCTCTACGATTGCTATCTTGTCTCCGCCAATCAACGGCGAGTTTGACAACGCAATAATAAGCGAAAGGACAAAAAGGCCAAAAAATACAGCACCCGCTACAAGTATGCCTTTAAATACACGTGACATTGACATATCCTTACTCGGCTTCTTTTTCCCCTCTTATACCAAGACCGATCTTTCTTTCAACAGGGTCGATATTCAGTATCTCGACCTCTATCTCCTGGCCAATCTCGGGAAGATCCGTTTTGTCTTTATCCTTTCCTCTTCCAAATTCAGAAATATGTATAAGGCCTTCAATGCCTTCCTCAAGCTCGACAAAAACCCCGAATTCCGTAATATTTGTAATACTGCCCGACAATAGCATCCCGGGATTGAATCTGCTGTCAACGTCCTCCCATGGGTCTTTTTCCAACTGTTTTATGCCAAGGGAAAATCTTTCGTTCTTTCGGTCTATATTCAGCACAACTACTTCAACCTCTTGTCCGATCTCAAAGATTTTACTCGGATGCTCCGTTCCTTTACTCCACGAAATATCCGAGGAATGAACAAGACCGTCTATACCCTCCTCGACCTCCACAAACACACCAAAATCAGTGATATTGGTAACCTTGCCCTTGATCTTAGAGCCTTTTTCATATTTTTCCGCAACTATATCCCAGGGATTGGGCTCAACCTGTTTCATTCCAAGCGAGAGCCTCTTGTTAGCAGGGTCAGTCGATAAGACAACTACATCAACCTCATCATTTAACGAAACCATTTGTGACGGATGTTTGATACGTTTGAGCCATGACATCTCGGAGATATGAACAAGACCTTCAAGCCCTTCTTCAAGCTCAACAAAAACACCGTAATCCGTGATATTTACAACCTTCCCCTTAACCTTTGCCCCAACAGGGTATTTTTCATCTATATTAAGCCATGGATCCGATTTAAGATGTTTAAGACCCAAAGAGATCCTTTCCGCTTCTTTATCAAATTTCAAAACTTTTACCTTTATAGTATCGCCAATGGAAAAAAGCTTCGAAGGATGGGGCACCCTGCCCCATGAGATATCCGTAATATGAAGAAGCCCATCGATTCCGCCAAGGTCAACAAAGAGACCATAATCCGTTATATTTTTGATAACTCCTTCAATTATCTGGCCTTCCTCAATGGTTTTGAGCAGTTTTTCTCTCTGCTCCCCTCTGCTTTCTTCCAAAAAGGCCTTCCTTGACAGCACAACATTGTCCTTGCTCCTGTTGAACTTCAAGACCTTAAACGTATAAAGTCTGCCAACAAGGGCATCCTGATTCAACACCGGTCTTACATCCGCCTGAGAGCCCGGCAAAAATCCGCTTACACCTTTTATATCAACAATAAATCCGCCCTTTATTCGCTGGACAATCTTTCCTTCAATCTCACCGTTTGTATCACACGCCTCTTTTATGGCATCCCAAACCATGGTTTCATTGGCCTTTGATTTTGAAAGCACGACGGAGCCTTCTCTGCCCTCCTTTTTAACGAGATACACATCAACCTCGTCTCCAACAGAAACGGAAAGTTCACCGTTTTCATCCAAAAAATCCCTTACAGGCAACTGCCCTTCGGATTTATAGCCGATATCTATTGAAACAAAATCATGATTTATAGAAAGCACCCTGCCCTTTAAAACCTTCCCTTCCTCAATATCCCTCATGCTTTCTTCATAGAGTTTTGCAAAGCTGTCCTCCTCAAGCCCCTGAAGGTCTTCCCCGTTAAGTTTCTCCTCACTTTTAATCATCCTTAAAAAATACCCCCTCTTATTTTATAACCACTAATAGTACAGTATAATAACAACATAAAACCGATGATTAACCCCTTATAGCATAAAGAAAGATTCTATTCAATTCATTTTATAGATAGTTGACAAAAAAATCTATCTTCTCCGCTTTATCATAAAAAACCCCTCTTTTCCACTTCAGTTGATGTACATGGTCAAGGGGGCAAGGGTTTATTTTCCAGAAACATCATAAGCATCTTCAACATCCTTTCGTTGCCCTAATAAACCTCTAAATACAAATAGTAAGACTTTTTAGTAAACCGTCAAACTTAATCAAAAAAAACAGATATAGTTTTTTTTGGCTTAAAGCCTTATATCCTTTAACCATTCCCTATTCTCTGCATACCAATCAAGAGAAGCCTTAAGGCCATCTTCAAGTGAAACCTCAGGTCTCCAATCTAATACACTTTCAGCTTTAGATATTTCAGCCCATGTTTCCTTAATGTCCGCCTTATGAAATGGTTTATAATCTATCCTTGCCTTTTTGCTAAAGTATCTTTCAATAATACTTATTACCTTGTTAAGCGAGACAGGCCTCTTCCCCCCGCCAAGATTTATTATCTCATAGCCCACTTTCTTAACAGCCTTTATCGTACCCTTTGCAATATCGTCTATGTATGTAAAATCCCTGCTCTGCGTTCCATCGCCAAAAAGCTCAAGCGGCACGCCATCATCTATCCATTTTATAAACCTGAATATGCTCATATCCGGCCTTCCGGCAGGGCCGTAAACCGTAAAGTATCTAACGATGGATATATCAAGACCAAAAAGATAATGATAAGCATAAGCAACCACTTCAGCAGCCTTTTTTGAAGCGGCATATGAAGAGATCGGCGTATTTACGGGAAGATCCTCCGAAAAGGGCATCTTTTGTCCTGCATAAAGAGATGAGGTAGATGCAAGAACCATCTTTTCAACCCCGTATTTCTTCATCAGTTCAAGAAGGTTTAATGTTCCGTTTGCATTTGTAGTAAAATAGACATGGGGATTTTCAATGCTATACCTCACCCCCGCCCTTGCGGCAAGGTTTATAACTGCATCAAATTCGTACCTCCGGAACAAAGGCTCAAGACAACTGATCTCTTCAATATCCGCATTGAAAAAACTAAAGATATCATAAGTTTTCATGGCATCCAACCTGTGTGTCTTTAACCTTATATCGTAATAATCGTTCAGGTTATCGACTCCAACCACCTTAACACCGTCTTGAAGCAAAAACTCTGAGGTTCTTGCGCCTATAAATCCTGCACAGCCTGTAAGAAGAATAGTTTTCATATACAATACTCCCTTTTAAAATCATGCATTCAGGGTTTACACTGTAAATCCTGCATAAAAGCCATCAACCTTTGGTATAAAAATCCTTTACACAGGAAACAACCGCCACCTGGTCCGACTCTTTAAGCTCAGGATACACAGGCAAGGCAAGCGATTCCTGAGAAGCCCGTTCCGCCACCGGAAAGTCGCCCCTCTTATAACCAAGATAGCTGAAACAATCCTGTAAATGCAAGGGAATCGGGTAATAGACCTCTGAACCTATGCCATTATCCGCAAGGTGCTTTTTTAATCTATCCCTTGACTTTACTCTTATAACAAATTGATTATACACGTGTTTTGAATTTGAATTTTCTTTGGGTGTAATCACCTTATCATTAAGCCCGGCCTCTTGAATCAGCGCATTGTACCTTCTTGCATTCTCCCGTCTCTCTTCTGTCCATATATCAAGATATTTAAGTTTTACATTGAGAACGGCCGCCTGTATCTCATCAAGCCTGCTGTTGCGTCCGACAATGCTGTGGCGATACCTCTCCGGGCTTCCATGCACCCTCAGCATCCTGATCCTTTCGGCCAGCTCTTTATCATCGGTCACAACCATCCCGCCGTCGCCAAAACCCCCAAGGTTTTTTGTGGGAAAAAAACTGATACAGCCTGTATCCCCAATACTCCCCGCCATCTTCTCTTTATAAACGGCTCCTATCGCCTGTGCGGCATCCTCTATCACCTTTAAATCAAATCGTTCGGCCACTTCCATAACCGCATCCATATCACATGACTGCCCATAAAGATGAACCGGTATAACGGCCTTTGCCCTGCCGATTGATTTAAGGCTCTCTTCCAGCCTGTTTGGATCAATATTGAATGTGTCGGGTTCAACATCGACAAAAACAGGCCTTGCGCCAAGCAGAGCAATAGAGCCCGCAGTGGAAAAAAAGGTGTAAGGTGTTGTGACAACTGTATCATCCCTGCCTATGCCCGCTGCCATTAACGAAAGCAGTATGGCATCACTGCCGGATGCAACACCTATCCCATAGCGCGTTCCGCAGTAGCGGGACACCCCATCTTCAAGTGCGCTTATCTCATCTCCAAGGATAAAGCGCTGGCTTTTTATAACTTTATTTATTCTTTTTTCAACTTCTCTGTCAATACGTCTATACTGAGATGAAAGGTCAAGCAATGGTATTCTCAAAACACAACTCCATTCTATCAATTTATGACCATTGAGTTAACTCTC
>JALXFI010000376.1 GCA_027069035.1 bacterium | reverse complement strand
GTTTATATACATACTAAGATTTAGGGCAAGAAGGGTCATGTTAAGGCAGTCTTCTCCAGCAAGCTTTTTTAATTCCTTAATAGTTATCGGTTCACCCATAACATCCCTTACAAGGTCATAGGAGAACTTGTCGTGGCCTGCCTCAACAGGTGTGTGAGTGGTAAAGACACAAAGGCTCCTCACCTTATCCACATCCCATGTATGCTCTTCATCCCATACCTCTTCAATGCTTTTTTTGGAAGAACGCAGAAGCTCCACCGTCAACAGACCGGCATGACCTTCATTCATGTGGTATTTTTTAATGGTAAAACCGATTTCCCTGAGCATTCTGACCCCGCCTATGCCCAGGACTATCTCCTGCTTCAACCTGTATCTCTTATCGCCGCCATAGAGAAAATTAGTAATGCTTCTATCATCCGTACCGTTTTCATCAATGTCGGTATCAAGGAAAAACACAGGAACCATACCCCCCGTGACACTCTGAACAATATAGACCCATGCCTGTATAAAGACATCCCTTCCCTCTATCTTTACACTTACATTTTCTTCAAGAAGTGACATAACCTTGGACGGATCCCATGAATAGGGGTATTCCTTCTGTATGCCGTTTTTATCTATCTCCTGTCTGAAATACCCCTTTTTACTTAATAAAGTTACTGCCACCACAGGCAGTTTAAGGTCGCTTGCAGATTTGATCGTATCGCCTGCAAGCACACCGAGACCGCCGCTGTAGGTATGTATATCACTCCTTAAGCCTATCTCCATAGAGAAGTACGCTATCTTTGGTTCGGAAGTAAATTCTTTCATCTCTTCACACTCGGAATATTCAAATACACAACGGTGTTAAGAATCGCAGACTTGTTCAATCTAATATCCTCCTTTCTTACCCGGTCCGAAATATTTAAAATCCCATACAGCCTCAAAAGGCTCCCATAGCTTTCCTGCCTTTGTCTCCTTGTCGGTATGCATCATCACGGTAGGATGACCTATTATAATAGTGACTTTATATTTTCCTATTCCCATCATCTTGACATTGTTGCCGTAATGTATGCCGTTTTTTGCGAACATAGGCATAAGCACACCCTCCCTTTCTTCACCCGTATCGACCTTTTTTATTCGATACCTGACATCAAGGTACGGCACCCATTGCCCCGGCTTTAAAAAGAGGGGATTATTCTCAAGGGCCTCAACAACGGTTTCGAGATGAATGTCTGATTTTGCCCGTTGAGGCATATTCATACCACCCTTTTTATTACCCTTCATATCCATAGCTTTCATATCAGCCATGCCTGCCTTTACAGCCTGTATATAAAAGACGCTTATCTTGAATCCGTTTATCTCCTTGGGCTGACTGAATTTAAGCCCATGTCTTGCCCAAACAGAATGATTTGCAACAAATACAAAAGCCAGACTCAACACAAACACAAACAACACCTTTGCTTTAGTATAATTCATAATGATTCCTCCTTAGTAATTTCTTTAATAAATCCTATCAGGACTTAAGTTACCAAAAAAACCGTTTAAGTGTCAATCCCCTAAACACAGAAACATAGGGACAACCTCCCATATTATTTTACATCCTCTCTTTAATGAGATGTTTTATAAGGAGATTGGCCTCGACGCTTGACCACTTTCGGCCTCCTATTATCCTGCCGGAGATCTTTCCGTCTTTTCCTATTATATATGACATAGGCATTGCCATCACCTCATAGTTGTTTCTGACATGCCCATCAGGGTCAAGGAATACAGGAAAAGTCAAACCGAGTTTTTTTACAAAGGATTTGACCCTTTTAGCGCTTAAAGCGTTGGCCGCAACTGCTATAATAACAAATCCCCTATCCTTAAAATTCCTATAGAGTTTCTCCATATCAGGCATCTCTTGCCTGCATGGAGGACACCATGTAGCCCAGAAATTGAGAAGAATGACCTTCCCCCTGAAATCAATGAGACTTTTTTTTATCCCATCAAGGCCTTTTAGAGTAAAATCAGGTGCGATTAGCCGCTTCTTCGGCCTTATCACTCCCATCTTTGCAAAAGGGTCTTCAGCGCCATATAGAGCGTTGCCAAACAGTAGACAAGAGAATAAAACCACCGTTAATAACGTTCTTACTGTTCTCTTTTCCATTAAAGACCTCCATATCTATGTAAATTACCCGGGACCGGCTTTACCGACCCCGGAATATAACCCAAAAACAGAGATAGGTTTTTGAGTATAAGCCCTATCTTGCATATTTTTTCAGATATCTCATAATGGCGCTTTTTTCCTGAGATGCAAGGGGTTTCATGCCTTTTTGCTCCATCCGTTCGTCCATTACCGCCATTATACCTTCCCATTGTGCATAGGTATGGCGTTTTGGATGAGGCAAAGAGTGGCACAAAATGCACCTTGAGGTATAGACCTTTGCCTCCGATGACATCTGAGCCGGTATATGGGTCGGCCTTGCAGCACACCCCGCTAAAAAGATCAATATAGCCCAAAAAAATAACCGCTTCATATCATTGTCCTCCATTAAGCTGAAGATTTGTCATAAGTTTAAATTAAAATCCCAATTTGCTTTTTATCCCCTTCTTCTCTCCCTTATAGCGGATACTGGATGGCGTGGGGATTTCAAGGTACCATGTAAGCATAACCCTGTAATCTTCTTCAAGCTGGGGACCGTTAAGGTCTCTGTACACCGGCACCCCTACCTGAAGATCAACTATATTAAGGGGTAAGGGTTGCCATTGAATACCCGCCGTAACAGAGATCTGATTGCCGCCGTAATTATGAGGATCCCACAATGATGTTGCATAGGGTGATGCAGGGTCACCCTGAGTCGCCCTTCCGGATGCGCCGGATACGGCTTCATCCATCTCACCCTCTATGTGGTTCCACCACTTGCCGTTTAGCTGCAGCTCCGCAACGAAGTTATACCTGAGCTGATACATCCCATAAAGGTCATAATGGAACTCATCACCCATATTGTAGTCCCTTGAATTTCTATACACCCTTGGCGTGTATGTAAGATTCACACCCCACCACAACGGACTCGTAGAGCCCTGATAGAGTATCCCTATCTTTGGGTCGAATGTTCCCGAACCAGGCTGCATACCATATGGAAGCTGTTCAGCCTTACGCGCCGCCAGGGGGTGTTCGGAGTTTTTCTCATCTATTGAACCTGTGGGCATGCTCAAGGCAAGCAAAAGAGAGACCTGTTTGGTAGGTATGAGAGGATCGTTTGCATAGAGACGATACTTTGTCATAATCATCGTGTCTCCCATGCCATTTGATTTCATGGTAAACCCATCCTGACCCGTCATCATCTTCATCGTGGAGTTGAACCTCATATCCATATCCTTTCTCATCCACATAAACATGATACCGCCAAAAAAGTTGTCCGTAAAACTGTAGCCTGCGGTAAGGTTTGTCATATACATGTCCATATCTGTCGGAACCGCCATAAACTTTCCCGTAGGTTTTCCCATCATGGTCGGCATGCCAAGAATACTGCCTGGCTCCACTGAATCCGTACCATTCCTTAACCCATCCATCTTCATAAACAGGGGGCTTAATTTGAAACGAAATTCATGGGTCTCGGGACAGCCGCCACCCGGTATATTCATAGGCATATTACCGCCGCACTTGCCGCAGCAAAGGCCAATAAAGGCATGGGCGTAAATTGGGTAGCTCAACACAAAAAAAGCTGTAAGTATATATAATAAGATACACTTCTTCATAATTTTTCTCCTTTGAATTTCCATCTTCTGCACACAAGAGAGCACAGGACTCCACAAGGCAGAGGGTCAGATATTAGAAAGAATTGCACATAGGGACACTTACCATATAAATGGAATAAAAAACGGTCGCTGTCCCTATTTTTTATTTTGTTTTATAAAAGCGGGAGATTGGCGGGCGGTGCC
>JALXFI010000375.1 GCA_027069035.1 bacterium | reverse complement strand
ATCTTTAACTGCTGTGTTCTCGGCGATTTTCTTTCTCACTGTACCGGTTATGTACGCCTCAAAAGAAAAATCGCCTGCGGCCTTGCATTTAAAGCGTCTTGCCAATTTACCCAAAAACCTATCTCTGTTTTTGGGAACCAGGGGCAACCCACATATTTTTAAACCCCTTCCTTAGTCTTTTTCGGTCTGCCACCTTTCTTTGGTTTTAGACACCTCTTAGTTATCTTTTCTAACTTTTCAATTAAAGACAGATTGTCAAATAATATGGGGGTTGTCCCTGTGTTTAGGATATCTCAAACTGTTCTAAATGGAAGAGATTCATGCTCTTTATCACAATCCTCTTACGGTAATTTTTTTCCACCTCGCAAACAATATCCCTCATTTCATCATAAAGACATTCGGCTATTTCAGGATGCACATATAGGGTTATCTTCCTCTTTCTCATCGTCGATACCTCTTTTATCAATGCCCTGTATATATCCATAACAACCGTCATCTTTGATTTTATAAAACCTCTGCCCTCACAATACGGACAAGGACAGCAAAGCGATTGAATCAGGCTCTCCCTAACCCTTTTTCTTGTCATTTCAACAAGGCCAAGTTCAGAAATGTGGTTAATAGTAGTCTTTGCCCTGCCTTTTTTAAGCAGTTCCTTAAGTGTCCTGTATATCTTGTTTTTACTGGAGGACATCTCCATATCGATAAAATCTATAACAATAATACCGCCGATATTTCTTAGCCGGAGCTGATACACTATTTCTTTTGCGGCCTCAAGATTGGTCTTAAGGATAGTATCCTCAGGATTTCTTTTTCCCACATACTTGCCGGTGTTTACATCTATCGTTGTCAGCGCCTCAGTCTGATCTATCACAATATAACCGCCTGACTTGAGCCATACCCTTTTCTCCATAGCATTGCTGATCTGGGTCTCGACACCGTAATAATCAAAGACAGGTTCACTACCCTCATAGAGTTTCACAAAAGGCCTGAGATGCGGCATATACGTATCGACAAACCGTATAACCTTATCATACTCAACAGGGGAGTCTATAGTCACCCTTTTTACATCATCGGTAAAAAGATCCCTAAGCGTCCTTATAATTAAATCCAGTTCATGGTAGAGAAGGGCAGGGGCAGAGGTCTCTTCCCACCGCTCCTGTATGGCCCGCCACAGCCTCATAAGGAAATCCATATCTCTCTCGATCTCCTCCCTGCTGCTCCCTTCGCTGGCCGTCCGTATAATAAAACCGGAGCCTGGTGTTCGGGCATTCTGAACTATATCCCTGAGTCTTCGTTTTTCTTTCTCGTTCTCTATCCTTTTAGATACGCCTATATGGTCGTAGTTCGGCATAAAAACAAGGTTTCTGCCCGGAAGCGATATGTATGAAGTAAGCCTCGCCCCTTTAGTGCCAAGAGGCTCTTTTAATACCTGTACAAGTATATCCTGCCCCATCTTGAGTATATCCTCGATATGTGCATGGGCACTCGTGACACTGCCTTTTAGTTTTCCATGCTTTAAATGATTCAGTCTCTTTCCCTTGCCGGGATATGAGTCCCCTTCTCTATCAAAATCAACCTCATCCCATGTATCATATATATCTGAAACATGAAGGAATGCTGTCCTTTCCAAACCCACCTCAACAAATGCCGCCTGCATACCGGGCAGCACCCTTACAACCTTTCCCTTGTAGATATTTCCGACAATGCCCTTATCTCCGCTCCTTTCGATATATAATTCCGCAAGCTCTCCATCTTCAAGCAAAGCAACACGGGTCTCATAGGGTGTGGCATTTATAAGTATCTGATTATTCATAATAATTTATCTCCATTTTTTCTATACACAAACCTTTGACGGCATTACATCCGATTTAAAGATGGTCGCAAGCTTCAAGACCCTGATAAGAGAAAGTTCCTCTCTATCTTCACAAAGCAGTGCGGCAAGCAGGTCATTCAGCCTCAGACTCCTGCCATTCACCTCTGTCAATGTTACAAGAATATCCTTTTTTGAGACCTCCATCTTCTCAATAAACGGTTTAATATCCACCCCCATCTTTCCATCTCCACCAGGACACAGATAAAATGAATCACTGTTAAGTACATTATAAACCTTATCCTCCAAACTTTTAACACCGCCGGCCATCTTTATAAGACGATTGTCAATGGTAACCGCATAGGCGGCACCCTTAACGGATGCCTGTATGGAAGGGGCCTTAAGCGGTATAGGGTTTATACCGACAGGCTTTAATCCCTCCGGAGCCCTGCCATGGAAGAGGTGTAGAATATCCTGAGCAAGCGGCATCCCATGAACCTCTATATCCACATATTCGTCAAGGCTCTCATAACCCACAGGCAGAGGCTGGGCAAACGAAAGCCTCGGCAAGGGATGAAAACCCTGAGAATAAACGATAGGAATACCTGCCCTTCTGCATATCCTGTGGATAAGGGCTGCCATCTCAAGATGGCTTAAAAACCTCATCATACCGGTCTTCGTATAATTAAGACGCAACCTTTCGTTATTCACAGAATTCCGTTTTTCCCCGCCCCGGCTAACCGGTACAGCAGAAGAATTCTCCGTTGCAAGAGGCGGTTTTTTTGAAAGTCTGTTTTTTATCTCTTTAAGATCGCATATTCCACACCCCTCACATCCGCCCCATCTACAGTCCTCACTCAACTCTCCCCTTAAAGACCTCTCATGCTCACTTATGAGGAACCTGCGTGAAACAAAACCTCCGATGTGATCCCATGGAAAAACCTCGCCCTTATCCCTTCTCCTTAAGTAATAAAAATCCATATCAAGCCCCTCTTCATAGAAGGCTTCCTTCCATCTAACAAAGCTGAAACCCTCGCTCCACCCGTCAAAGCGGCATCCAAGTCTGTATGCCCTTAAGATAACACGACTAAGCCTCCTGTCTCCCCTTGCAAAAACACCTTCAAGAAGGCTCATCTGAGGGTCGTGCGTTTTAAATTCAAAACCTCTTTTTAATCTGTGCCTAAGGTATCTCTGCCTTCGCACTATCTCCTCATAGGAGATCATGGGCTCCCACTGAAAAGGGGTATGGGGTTTCGGCACAAATGTTGAGACACTCACCTTGACAGCAGCCTTCCTTCCTCTCGATAGGGAGAGAACCCTTTTGGCAAGGTTTATTATTCCGTCAAGGTCGCTGTCGGTCTCTGTTGGAAGGCCGATCATAAAATAGAGTTTAACCGATCTCCACCCTGCATCAAAGAGTTCTTCTACGGTTTTTATAAGATCTTCCTCATCTATATCCTTGTTTATAATCTTTCTAAGCCTCTTGGTGCCGGCCTCGGGGGCAAGTGTAAAGCCGGTCTTTCTTACACGTTTAACCCCTTCAATAAAGACAGGGCTTACAGAGCCCACCCTTAAAGACGGAAAGGAAAGGGCAATGTTATCCTGTTCAAGTTCACTTACAAGCATTAATGTCAAATCTTCTATACAGGTATAATCTCCTGCGCTGAGTGAAAGAAGGGAGACATCGTCATAGCCTGTTGTCTTTAAGGATTTTTTTACAATTTGAAGCACCCTGTCCCGGGAGCGCTCCCTCACAGGCCTGTAAATCATGCCTGCCTGACAAAACCTGCAGCCCCTTGTGCAACCGCGTGATATTTCAATTGTAAGCCTGTCATGGACAGCCCTTGCATAAGGCACAACAGGGTTTTCAGGAAAGTACGCCGTATCAAGGTCATTTAAAACCCTTCTTTTAATACTTAACCCATCCATCAAAGGCCTTACATTCCGTATCCTGCCATCCTCTTCATAAGAGACCTCAAAAAATGATGGCACATATACACCCTCTATCCCTGAAAGCTCTATTAATATATCTTTCTTCTTAAGTCCCTTTCTTTTGCCGTTCATTATCGTTAAGGCAAGCTCCAGAATAAGCTCCTCCCCATCACCGATACAGAAGGCATCAAAAAAATCGGCAACAGGTTCGGGATTATAGGCAAGGGGGCCGCCGCCGATTATAATAGGAAAATCTTCGTTACGCTCACGTGCAAAAAAAGGTATGGAGGCAAGGTCAAGCATACAGAGCACATTGGTATAGGAAAGCTCATACTGGAGAGAAAAACCTATACAGTCAAATTCCTTTAGCGGAAGGCTCGATTCAAGGGAGGTAAGCGGAAAACCGTTCTTTTTAAGCATCTCCTCCATATCCAACCACGGGGCATAGACCCTTTCACAGGCGATCTCAGGGTGATCATTCAATATGGAATAGAGTATCTGGAGACCAAGATGTGAGATGCCCACCTCGTAGGTATCCGGAAAGGCAAGGCAAAATTTAAGGGCAACGCTGCCCAAATCCTTTTTTACAGAATTTACTTCACTGTTTATATACCTGCTCGGTCTCCTCACCTTCGGCAGGAGATCAAGCGGAAACCAGCTCTTAAAATTCAAAAAAGTCCTCCATCCGGCGGCTTCGACCTAAATCTATCTGAAAACTTTATATGCGTAAAAACGCAAGAATATAAACACCGGATATATTAAGTTTAGAAATTCCGCCTACACCTAAACACAGACATACTCTCTAAACTCAACAAAAGATCGATTAATAATACCTTTAAAGGAAGACTATCACAATACAAGTTAAAACTCAACAGTGCATAAAACAGGTGCAGAGCATGGATATGAACAGTTTAATAAAAAGAAAAAGCAATAATTGCCTGTCCCAGAGAAATTCCTCCATCATTCGGGGGCACCCTGTGGTGAGAATAAACCTTAAATCCTCTCTTATCGAGAAGATCAAATGTTTTATTAAGAAGCAGCATATTTTGAAAAACCCCGCCACTTAATACAACCCTGTCTATTCCACTTGTCTTGTTTATCTTAAGACAAACTTTCAAAATAATATCGGCAATTGTATTATGGAACCTTGAAGAGATGATCCTTGTATCAACTTTATCCAAAAGGTCGGAAACGATGTCTCTTATTGTCGGTTCCAGCGCTATTTCGGTTTTATCCCCCAAATCTTTCAGGTCAAAGTGATAAGATCCTTCTTCTTTACAGTTGGCCGCCATCTCAAGTTCTATTGCAGCCTGTCCTTCATAATATATCTCTTGTCTTATGCCTATAAGGGCCGATACCGCATCGAAGAGGCGGCCCGCACTCGAGGTCATGGGGGAATTTATCCCCTTATCTATTATCTTCTCTATCATAAACCATTTATTCTTGTCGATACCTTTAATAAAATCGATGTCAAGATCAAACATATTGTCTTTGTAAATTCTTTTCAGGTAGGATGCCGCAATTCTCCACGGCTCTTTTATGGCCTTTTCTCCTCCAGGCAGGGGTGTGTACTCCAGATGTGCTACTCTCTTAAAATCACTAAAGTCACAGATCAGAAACTCTCCACCCCATATCCTGCCATCCGTGCCAAAACCCGTTCCGTCAAATGAAACTCCTATAACCTCACCGTCTATCCCATTGTCACCCATACAACTTACTATGTGGGCGTGGTGGTGCTGCACGCCAATCTTGTGTATGCCGTCAAGAGAGCGGGCATACTTAGTCGAGAGATACTCCGGATGTAGGTCATAAGCCACACAAGTGGGCTCTATATTGAAAATCCTTTTAAAATGTTCAATGCCCCTTTCAAATGACGTGAGGGTCTCCGGATTCTCAATGTCCCCAATGTGATGGCTCATGAAGGCATAATTGTCTCTGGTAAGACAAAACGTGTTTTTCAGTTCTGCCCCACAGGCCAAGATCCGACCTTTGAATTTACATGACAAAAGAAGAGGATAAGGAACATATCCCCTTGATCTCCTAAGTATCACCTCTTTGCCACGCCATACACGGCTTACGGGATCATCCGTCCTGATATTTATCTCTCTATTATGAACAACAAAATAATCTGCTATACCCTTAAGGCGATTTAACGCTTCATCATCGTAGTAAACTATAGGCTCTGAGCTTATATTACCGCTGGTCATTACCAACACAAGTCCCGACTCCGCCAGTATGAGGTGGTGTAAGGGAGTATAGGGCAGCATAAGCCCATAATAGTTTTGGCGGGGGGCCACATCTTCGGACATAGGATATTCAGGCCTTTTTCTCAAAAGCACAATAGGCCGTATCGTCCCTTTCAGAATTTTTTCTTCCTCATCGTTTACATAACATATTTGCTTTGCCGTCTCTATATCCTTAACCATTATTGCAAAAGGTTTATACTCTCTGTATTTTCTCGCCCTGAGTTTTGATACCGCATCTTTATTTAATGCGTCGCATGCCAGATGGTAGCCTCCAAGTCCTTTTATGGCTATAATATTACCCTCCTTAAGAAGCCCGCATACTTCTGTTACGACATCAGAAACCTCTATTTCAGCCCCTTCAGCATTCAACAAAGAGAGGCCGGGGCCGCAATCAGGACATGCATTCGGTTGAGCATGAAACCTTCTGTCTTCGGGATTATCGTATTCCCCCTGACATTTCTCGCACATGATAAAAGGGGCCATTGTTGTAAATTTTCTGTCGTAGGGAATATCTTTTACTATAGTGAACCTGGGACCGCAGTTGGTGCAGTTAATAAAAGAATATCTGTATCTGCGATCCGAAGGCTCGAATAATTCTTTTAGACAATCATTGCATGTCGCTATTTCCGGGGATATGGGAACAAATTTTCCTTCATGGTCTTCACTATCCCGTATAGTAAAATCTTTATAACCAAAGGGTTCAATATAATTATTTCGTATCTCAAAGATAACTGCCTGTGGCGGGGCATAGCATTTAATCTCCTTTAAAAATTTATCTATAGACGACCTTTTTCCTTCAACCTCGATTGATACTCCGGATGTGTTATTAAGCACATAACCAAGGAGGTTGTGCTTTTTGGCAAGGTTATATATAAATGGACGAAATCCCACACCCTGCACAATGCCTTTGATATTAATTTGCAAAAACATCGTAATACCTCAGACTCCTATAAAAGCAGTCACTTCCATCCCGGAAAAGGCAAACCTCTTTTAGAAAATCCCCAAAGGCATTCTTGATACCACCGTTTTTTTTTGATGAATAAGGTAGAGATAACGCCCAAATCCTGATGTAGCAGGATTTGAAATTGGCAATACATCCTCAACCGCCTGAACTAACTTATAAACCCTCGGTGATTTTCTTTCTCACCGTACTACAAAAACATTAAATCTTACTTATACAGTTTTATATTTATTATGATTATGCTCATGTTCTGAAAAATGTCCATGCTCATGACTATGTAACGTGCCATCATCATGGCGGTGAAGGTGTTCGTGTATAAGGTTGACCTCTAAAAGAAGCGATTTATTTCCCAATACCTCGGAGGCACAACCCTCAGTGACTATAGTATGATCCTCTCCGAGTATAATAACCCTGTCTGCCATTTTTTCGACTTTACCGAGGTCATGAGTAGCGGTTATAATGGTTTTTCCTGACCTGTGGAGTTCTTCCAGAAGTTCCATAAGAAAGGCCTGAGTTCTTGGGTCTAATCCGTTCGTGGGCTCATCTAAAAGCAAGATATCCGGGTTAACGGCAAGGGTGGATGCTATGGCCACCTTCTTTTTTTCCCCGCCGCTCAATTGATAAGGAGACCTGTCTTTCAGGCTATGCATATCCAACATTTCCAAGAGATCATTCACCCTTTCCTCAACTTCCGCCTTGGATATGCCAAGCTGTGTCGGTCCAAATGCAATCTCATCCCATACGGTTGAGGAAAAAAGCTGTATATCAGAGTTCTGAAAGACTAATCCGACCGTCTTTCTGAAAAAGCTGTTAAACTCTTCATCCTCAAGGGATTCTTCAGTCAATCTCTCTCCCATGAATCTTATCTCTCCCTTCTGTGGAAAAGCAAGACCGTTAAGGATAAGGATTAGGCTCGATTTGCCGGAACCATTGGCGCCTAAAAGGGCAATCTTCTCTTTTTCCTTTATCTCCAGATTAACCCCGCAGAGGGCAGGAAACTTACCTAAACAAGAGTAACTAACATCCTTTATTTCAAAGACTTTTTTCTCCATAAGTATCCCTCAAAATCGAACTAAGATTGTTATATGGAACACTTCTCAATTTAACCCAATATACTATTAAACCCCAGAATTACAGATGTAAAGAGTATGAAGAAAGCAGCCCATACATAATCCACTCTTTTAATCCTGAAGGTATCGAGAATCCTTACATCGTTAGTAAAACCCCTTGATAACATAGCAGAGTGCACCTCTTCACTCATCTGAAGGGATCTTTTCAATATATTCCCTATCTGAGAGGTTACCCAGCGCTGTCCGGCGACAACCGACGTTTTTTTAATAACTCTACTCTTTTTGGCGAGGTGAATATCTTCTATCAATTTTAAGAGCAAATGAATATAACGGCATGTCATACCAATTATGAAGGTAAACATCTGCGGAACCCATAGAACCCTGAGGGCCTTCAGCAGATATTGCCACCTTGTTGTTAATACAATCAGAACTACTAAAGAAACAGAAGTTGCCACCCTCATGACAAACATTGTTGCCACAAAAAGACCCTGCTTTGTTATGGAGATGGTTTTAGGTATCTCAAACAGGCCGACAGACCACTTACTTTTAAATGTTATGAGTGTTAACAGAGGTTCACCCGGAACGAATACATTAAACAATGCGGGTATTGCAATAATGCCGGAAAAAAGTGGGATAAAGAGCCATACTCGCGGAAGGAAGAATTTTAAGTCTATCTTTGACAATATGGCCAGGAATAAAACAGTTAAGTAAAGACCTCCTATAAGCGTAAGATGTCTCATAAGACTGACTGCTACAAGTAAAATTCCCAGGGTGAGAATCTTTACCCTGGGATCTATCCTTTGTAATATCCCATTTTTTTTTGCATACTCCTCGGAAAAAAGGCCATTCCTGAAAAAAGAGGTGACCTCAACAAGCGTCCTCTCCAGAAACCCTATTTTTCTTCCGCCTATTTTACAACAAGGACATGGGGCAATGCCGCCCTCTGTCTTTAGCCATCGATAACTCATGAGGATCTTCCTTCAGCGGGGAGCAGTCTGCTTATCAGAAAGGCGATCAAAACAATCAAACCTACACCGACAATAGCGGAAAATATGTATCCCAAGGCCGACAAGAAAGGACTATTCCAGCCTGAAATATTATAACCTGCCATAAAGGAAGACCACAGACCGTTTAAACTTTTAAATCCTTCAGGGACATAGTTTAAAAGGGATTCCAGTCCTTCAGATGTCCATTCTCCCCATGCGGTGCCCGATGCAAGAAGACCCAAAGGGGTAAGTAGGATAAGGACACCAATCCCCGCCCAGAGTTTCTTCCAGTTGCCGCCAACCTTCCCAATGGCCGGGACAAGGGATGGAGTGGAACCCCGCATAAGAGAAGGTTCCGTCCTTATAATATAAGCTATAACGAGTCCCGTTACAACCGCCTCTACAAAACCAAAGAAAACAAGATGCTCAAAGGTCATAATCGGAACTGCGACATTCAGCGAATACGGTGCATAAAGAGGCACACCATCCGGCGTATGTGCAATAAGCGGCTGTATCCCAAGCTCTACAGCGGCAAAGAAGGCAGCAAAGTTTATTGATACATACCCTGCTATTGCCGCAGCAAAAACCCTGCGAGGAGATACGGCATCTGATCCTGAAACCAATATCCTGTATATGTAATAACCTGCAAACGGCATAACAAAGGCCATGTTAAAACAGTTAGCGGCTATTGCGGTAATCCCTCCGTCACCAAAGAGTAATGCCTGTATAATGAGTACCGTAGAAATGGCCATAAGTGCAGCCCAGGGGCCCATGATAATAGCAATCAGGGCACCTCCAACTGCATGTCCTGTGGAACCGCCAGGTATAGGTACATTAAACATCATAATCACAAAGGAAAAGGCAGCACATAATGCAAGATAAGGTGCATGCTTAGCCTTCAAGGTCTTTTTTAACATTTTAGATGCCCAAAACCATATGGGCAGCATAATGGCATAGAAAGTGCCGTAGGTCTGGGGACCAAGATAACCATCGGGTATATGCATATTCTTTCTCCTATTATGTCCTAATCATTATTAAGCTGCCTTCTTACACTTATAAGGTTGAATTAATATCTCTGCCTGAATGCCAAGTCCTTTATGAATCTTCCTTATCATATCCATCGAAAGAGGTCGTTTTCGATTTAATATTTCAGATACATAAGCTCGACTCCCAATGTACGGTTCTAAATCTTTTCGAGTTAAACCACGGCTTTCCATGTGATAAAGAATGGCTTCGATAGGGTTGGGGAAAGGAATGTTATAATGTTTTTCTTCATAAGCTTCAACAAGTATAGTCAATACTTCCAAGCGATCGGATTGTGGTGTTTTAGGCTTGGCGTTTAAAAGACTTTCTATTTCCTTAAGGGCTGCTTGATAATCTGCTTTTGTTTTGATTGGTTTAATATTCATGATTTGGTTCCTGCATTAAATTGTAGCAACATCGATCCTGTCATATTCTCGATGCGTACCGATAAACGAGTAACAAAAAGAGAAGCCTGCTCAATAGAATCTCTTGAAATGTATTCAGCGATAGCATCAATATCGTCTAAGGTGGTTGGTGACCAAATTACTTTTGCCACTTTTTCAATCTTTTTTTAGCTTCATCATGAGGAACTCCTTTACCTTCTCTTATTTCCTGTTCTCCATGATTAAATTTAGTATTAACATAGAGTGCATGAATAATATCATCCATTGTTGCTTCTTCAGGTAAAGTGTCTATAACATGTTTAGCTACTTCTTTTACAACCATAAAAGCTCCCCTTATAATTTTGATATTATATATACTATCATATTTTTGATTAGTTTTTTTATAATGACCCTGTAGAAAAACCTCTTTGCAGCATTGTTTTCATGAGAAAAATGTGAACCCGTCCCCAATTTCGATGTTGTGGGATCGATCCTCATGCAAGGAGTATCTATGAATAAATACGGGAAGTGTCCCCATTAGAATTAATAAATACATCCTCTTTTTCTAACATTAATGCTAAGATTCAAGACCTCAAGTTCTTTTTTTCTTTTCAGCCGAAAAAATATTCTCCTCTCGCCTACCACGGTTCATCACATGATACCATGCGCCGGGATATTCCATGCGCAACGGCCTTGCCATGTTTTTCTTAGATACGATATAAAAACAGAAGAGTCAAGCAAAGACTTGACCCCTATTCCGGGGTGAAAAGATAAAAACCGGAACCACAGAAAACACAGAGTTCACTGAAAAAAGATACTGGAGTAGGGATGCGGGGCACTCTAATGTCTATCCGTTTTTTCCGTGTAAATCTGTGTCAAGATATTCTTTTCCTCCAGTGAGTTGTTGGGCCGCGATCCTTTTTATAATATTCCCAAAGTGTAGCCATTTATCTTCCTGTTTTGCTCATAACGAGCCTGTAGAAAAACCCTTTTGCAGGAGTTGCGTTTACAGCTTCATAACCGATTGATACGCCACTTCCGATATAGCCGCCCACTTAGAGACGTCCTTCTGAAAACTGCTGAACGATTTATAGACCTTTCTGCTCAATGCATCTTC
>JALXFI010000374.1 GCA_027069035.1 bacterium | reverse complement strand
GGTTTAATGATTCTGAGAGAGCACCATGCTCTGCTCAGCAGACTATATGTCATATCATATCCACCAGAAGGCTTCCTCTTAATACTTACTTATGCATTCTAACAGCGACCATTTTTTTGGCAGATAATAAAACAGAAAACGGCATAACAGAGACGAAAATCGTAAAACAGGGAGGCATAATGGTTTTATTTGTGTAAAGTGTAGACCTGACCCTGCCACACTGCCCTGACCCTGCCACACTGCCATACAATCAAAAAGACTTTGATTTTGATTTTAAGCTGTGCTATCTTCATAGATAAAAAAGGTTGTCAGTTTTGATAGCTGGGTCTTGTGTAGTGGATGGTTGTGAACCCCGTCAGATCCGGAAGGAAGCAGCGGTAATAACCCTCTCCAACTGGCACAGGGCGCCCAGCTATCAAGAGTGATAATTCCTGTTCGTTTGATTAGTGTCTGTCCATAAATGGTTGTTTGTCCAATCTATGTGTTAGGCTCAGATTTTAATCCTCAAAATACTAAACCGTATTCCTGTGATTAAAATCTTCGTCTTCCCTGACCTTGAACAAACCGTCTCATTTATAGTCGGACATTGATGAACGGATAAATTCCTTTTTTCTCTTATTTTCTTAATATATGAGCTATACGGTTCTTGCAAGAAAATGGCGTCCACAGACCTTTGATGAAGTGGTCGGACAAGACCATGTAGTTAAGACCCTGCAGAATGCCCTGAAGAATTCAAGGATCAGTCATGCCTATCTCTTTTGTGGCGCCAGAGGGGTGGGCAAGACTACGGTGGCAAGGCTTCTTGCCAAATCGCTGAACTGTGATGAAGGGCCTGCGCAGAATCCGTGCAACAAATGCCCTTCATGTCATGGGATAACTTCTGGCAACTCGATTGATGTTATTGAGATAGATGGGGCATCCAATACGGGTGTAGATGATGTAAGGGAGATAAAGGAAAACATCCGCTATCGCCCTTCCATGGGAAAGTATAAGATATATATTATCGATGAAGTCCACATGCTCTCAATAAACGCCTTTAATGCCCTGCTTAAAACACTTGAAGAGCCGCCTCCCAACACTGCCTTTATATTTGCCACAACCGAACCTCACAAGATACCGCTTACCATCGTATCGCGCTGTCAGAGGTTTGATTTTAGAAGGATAGGCCTTAAGAAGATCGTGGATCAGCTTAGCACGATTGCAGATGCCGAAGGTGTGGATATAGACGCCCGTGGTCTCCATCTGATAGCAAGAGAGGCGGACGGCAGCATGAGGGATTCGCAAAGTCTTTTTGACCAGATAGTCTCTGCTGTAGGCTTAAAGATAACGGAAAAGGATGTTGCCGATACCCTTGGTTTGCTTGATAAAGGGATCATTCAGGACATCTCTCTTGCCATTATAAAAAAGGAGACGGAGCAATGTATAAAAATAATTGAAAAAGCATATGAATTTGGTTATGATGAAAAAAGATTTTGGCAGGAGATTATAGTATTTTTAAGGGATGCCATCCTGCTTAAGACCGTTGATAACCCCGAAGGGCTGGTAGGCTTTTCTAAGGAAGATATAAAGTTTTTAAAAGAGACCATTGAAGAGGTAAGCATTGAAGAACTACACACGATGCTTCAAGTGATGATCAGGGGATTTGAGGACTTTGCAAGGACTACATACCCTAAACTGGCGCTTGAAGTGACGGTCTTAAGGATTGTGAATCTACCCAGACTGGCGTCTTTAAAGGAACTTTTCAGCAGGATAGAGGCGCTTGAAAAAAAATACGGCTCTTATAGATACGGTAATGAAAGAGGCGTACCTTCAAACAGTTCGGCTTATGGTGCCGAAACATATTTAGGGAGACCCTTAAACGGGAGTAAAAAAGAGACAGTAATAAAGAGTAAAGAAGATTGTGTTGGAAGGGTTGAAGAAAACGCGACTTCCGATATGGTTGGATATAATCTTGAAGGGGGCGCAGGAGGTATAGACTGGAAAGGGCTTCTCATGTTTATATCAAAAAAAAAGCCTTCACTTTATGCCCATATGGAATATTCAAGGCCTGTCTTTTTTGATGGCAAGTGCCTTAAACTTGACACAAAAAAAGGCATACACTATGATTATCTTTCAGAAGCAGATACCCTGTCAATCCTTGAGGATGTCTGTGGAAGCTTTTTTAAAAAACCTGTAAGGGTAATTATCAATGATGTAAAGGACCCTGCGATAAGTGATAACCGTGTTGAAGAAGGCCTGAAAAAGTCTTTTGTAAAAGATGTGATTGATGTATTTGGAGGAACGATGCATCATATTAAATAGTGGGTAATTGGAAGACATCAAGTTTAATGGGGAGGATATTTTGAAAAACTTAAGTAACATGTTGAAACAGGCTCAGAAGGTTCAGGAAAAAATGGCAAAGGTTCAGGAGGAGATGGCGGAAAGGATTGTAGATGCGACCTCCGGCGGCGGAATGGTCAAGGCAGTGGTTAATGGAAAGCAGGAGGTTGTCTCTATAGAAATAGACCCTGAGATTGCAAACTCAGGGGACAAAGAGATGATCCAGGACCTTGTTGTGGCGGCCGTAAATGCAGCGTTGGTAAAATCAAAGGAATTGATGGCTCAGGAGATGGGCAAGTTAACGGGCGGCATAAATATTCCCGGGTTGTTTTAAGGTGTGTATATGATAGGTTATGCGCCATCTATACAGAGACTTATCAACGCTCTTGCAAGACTGCCGGGGATAGGTGAGAAGACGGCGACACGTCTGGCAATGCACATACTCAACTCATCTACAGACGAAGCTGAAAACCTTGCACACAGCATTATAGGGGTCAAGAAATCTATACAATTTTGTTCGATCTGTTTTAATCTCTCCGATAGCGACCCCTGCTCTATTTGTGCAAGCAGTGACAGAAGGACAGACGAAGTTTGTGTTGTGGAAGAAGTAAATGACCTTATGGCGCTTGAAAGGTCTGGTTTTAAAGGGAGATATCATGTTCTTCACGGAGCGCTCTCTCCTTTACAAGGCATAGGACCGAATGATATAAGGATCAATGAACTTGTTGAGAGGGTAAAGGACGGCCCTGTTAACGAGGTGATACTGGCTACAAATCCAAATACTCAAGGGGAGGCTACGGCTCTATATATTTCAAGACTGCTTAAACCGCTTGGAGCAAAGATTACACGGATTGCCTTTGGCATACCGATGGGGGGAGACCTTGAGTATGTTGATGAAGTTACCATGCTCAGGTCGATTGAAGGAAGACGTGAGATTTAGCATAAATGGGTGTTAGGAAAGGAGAGGTGTGATGCAGAGCAGTTCCCTTGTAATGTTTGAAGAGGAGTTTAAACTTACCGTAAATGTTCTTGAAAAACTCCTCGGTGATTCAAATGCCAAGGTTGTGTTCCTGGTTGATAAGGATGGGCAGCTTATTGCGAGCAGCGGAGAGACCAGCGATATAGATACAACATCTCTTGCGTCTTTGACGGCAGGCAATATTGCGGCTACGGGAGGGCTTGCCAAGCTCTTGGGTGAAAAGGAGTTCTCTATCCTTTTTCATGAAGGTGAGAATGACAACATCCATATCTCCATTATAGGCGACAGGGTAATACTTGTTGTGATATTCGATCAGAGGTCTTCTGTGGGCCTTGTAAGGCTTCGCGTAAAAAAGGCAAGTGAAGAGATAAATAATATTATACAAAGGATGCTTCAAAGGACGGAGAAACATGCCGATAAAGAAGAAGCGCTCCTTTCAGAGATATCTGATGAAGATATAGATAAACTGTTTCATTAAGGTGAAGGTTGTAAGTTAATTGGGGACTGCGCCTATTTTTAAACCACAGAAGACACAGAAGGCACAGAAAATGTTGATGATAGATAATAGAAGGTTTTTTCAGTGATTTCAGTGTTCTCAGTGGTTAAGAT
>JALXFI010000373.1 GCA_027069035.1 bacterium | reverse complement strand
GTTGGTTCCAACTGGATTATTAAGAATAAAGATAACCCGAATGTCAAGATTATTGATGTAAGAACCAGAAATGAGTTTTTGGGAACTGTATCTTTCGGCACACGAGCCGGCCATATTCCGGGAGCAATAAATATCCCATGGACAAAAAATTTCAATACAGGTACTCAATCCTTTAGGGGTATAGGAACATTGAAGGAATTTTACAACATATTTGATATAAACGAAACAAAGACGATTATTGTTTACGGGCAAAGCATGCTCCGTGCCACACTTTCATATTTTGTTCTAAAGATGATGGGTTTTGAGGAGGTAAAGCTCTATAATTCTTTTAAACTCTGGGTTGAAAAAGATAATCTGCCTGTGGAAAAAACGGTCTATTAGAATTTCAAATACAAAAACTGAATAAACAAAAAGATCAGTGGTGCTCTTGACAGTGCATGAGTACTAAGATAAAATTTGTTTGTAATTTTTTGCTTGTACATCGGCTTATATATAAAATTATTAAAAGGATTCAGGAATAAATGAGAGTAAAAGACGGGAAAAGTATCTTTATTGCCGATGACAGGGAGTTGTTCAGGATAATGATGGGTGATATTCTGACTATTGTTGGCCACAAGGTACGGGCAATGGAAGATGGCCAGGAGGTAATAAATGAACTTGATAAGAACCCTGAAGGTGTTGACCTGCTTGTTCTTGATCTCCATATGGAGGGAAATTTAGATGGTTTTGGCGTCCTTGATTGGATGAAGTCACGAAATAGGGTGGGAAATCCCCCGGTTTTAGTAATAACAGGCGCATATAGTATCGAATCTATTCAAAGAGAGCTCAAAGAGTATGGAGTAAATCATTATCTTTCTAAAGAAACCTCTCCGGGAGAGTTTGTTTTTGAGGTAAATAAGATCCTTTATGATGATATGATGAGGAGAGAACGTATTAGAGTTCCTGCAAACATTGAGGTTGATTTTTCTTTGGGTGATAAACTTTGTAAAGGTACAATACTCGATCTCAGTGAATCAGGGGTTTTCATATATACCAATCAAATGATTGAGACTGAAAATGATGTTAAACTCCATTTCCTTCTTCCCGGAGAAGATGAGGCTGTCGAGGCTGCAGGCACGGTTAAGTGGATAGATGAGCTTGGCAGTAGAAATTATGGTATAGGTGTACACTTTAGCGATATGAAGCCGATAACAAAGGCGCTTATAATGTCATTTATAGCAGAGGAGCAGGAAAGAATAGCCTGAAGACATACTTAAGGTAGGGATAGATAATATTAAGACTTATATATTCTTATTTAAAGAACATAAAGTTGTACTTTAATTGCTTCACTTCCTTTTGAGATAAGCTCAACATATGTTTAAGCTATTTTATAAACCATCCGTTGTCATGAGACGAATATTCTTAAGCCCTTTGATGCCCCGGCTTATTTCAATGGATTGTGTCTTTTTATTCCGGTTAAACCTGTTTTGTCAAGAGTGTAGACCTGACCCCTCTATATGCCGAGGTAGGCTTTTTTGATATAGTCGTTGTTTTTTAGAGATTTGCCTGTTCCCTCAAGCGCTATTCTGCCGTGTTCCAATACATATGCCCTTGTGCATATATCAAGGGACTGCATCACGTTTTGTTCTACCATAAGTATGGTAACGCCTTCGGTGTTTATCTTTTTAACGATATCGAGCATCTCTTCCACTAAAACAGGAGCAAGCCCCAATGATGGTTCGTCCAGCATCAGTATCTCAGGCCTTGCCATAAGGCCTCTGCCTATTGCAACCATCTGCTGTTCGCCCCCGCTCAATGTGCCTGCGGGCTGCCTCAAGCGCTCATTTAGTCTGCCGAAGAGTTCGCAGACCCATTCAAGTGTTTGTTTTCTATGTTTTTTTGCTGTGGGTGTCAGGGAACCCATTATGAGGTTCTCTTCAACGGTCATATCAGGAAAGAGCCTTCTTCCTTCAGGCACATGGACAAGGCCGTGATGGATTATCTTGTGAGGCTCAACGGTATTTAATCTGATTCCTTTATAGTCGATAGAGCCGGAAGATGGACGAATGAGCCCTGAAATCGATTTAAGCACCGTTGACTTTCCGGCACCGTTTGCGCCAAGGAGGACAACTATCTCTCTGTCCTTAACCTCAAAGGAGACATCCCATAAGACCTGCATGTCTCCGTATGATACGTTTATCTTTTCAACTTTAAGCATAGGAGCTTCCAAGATAGGCGGCTATGACCGATTTATTTTTAGCCACTTCTTCAGGAGATCCTTCTGTCAGTGTTCTGCCGAAGTTGATGGCATGTATACGGTCTGATATATTCATAATAATCTTCATGATATGTTCTATTATGATGATTGTAATGCCTTTATCCCTTATATCTTTGACAAGCCTTATGGATGCGTCAAGTTCCTTCGGGTTCAGCCCTGCAAAGGTCTCGTCAAGGAGGAGCAACTTGGGTTGTGTTGCAAGTGCCCGCGCAATCTCGAGACGTTTTCTGTCCTCTAATGTAAGTTCCTTTGACAGATGCCCTTGGGTGTGCATAAGGCCGCAGAACTCAATGGTTTCAAGCGCAAGTCTTTGCGCATCGCCTATTGTGCGTGTTCTGCAGAAGGCCGATGTGGTGACGTTTTCAAGAACACTCATGCGTTTAAGTGGTTTTACCACTTGAAATGTCCTTGCCATACCGAGCCGGCATATCTTGTGAGCCTTAAGCCCGTCTATCCTTTGTCCGTTAAACCATACAGCGCCTGAGGTGGGCTTGAAGTATCCTGAGATAAGGTTGAATATGGTGGTTTTGCCTGAACCGTTGGGGCCGATAAGTCCGAATATTTCGCCCTTGTTTACATCGAAATTTACCCTGTCCACTGCCTTGAGCCCGCCAAAAGACTTTTCAAGGTTTTCAACCGTTAATAAACTCAACTCTCAGCCCTTCCAAAATTAAATGTTTTTATTATCCTGTTCCAGTCGCCTGCAATGCCGTTTGGCATAAAGAGTATCACAAATATTACAAGGATGCCGAACCCTAAGACGTGCGCTCTTGAAATGACATCCGAGAGCTTTACAATAAACTCTGAACCGCTTTTTGATGCAAGGTAAGGCAGAAGGCCGAAACCGGAGGTTCTGAAGAACTCCTGCACTCCGACCATCGCAAATGCGCCTATTGCAGGGCCGTATATGGTTCCTACTCCGCCTACTATGCCTACAAGTATTGCCATTATCGATATATCATAAAGTGAAAAAACCACCTGCGGGTCGATAAACCCCATGTAATTCATATAAAAGGCGCCCGCAACCCCTGTAAGAGCTGCACCGATGGCAAGAGAGATCATCTTGTATAGATGGGTGTTTACACCGAGGCTTTCGGCGGCATCCTGATCTTCGCGTATGGCAATAAAGTAGTAGCCGAGCTTTGACCGCATGACAAGCCTTACAATAATGACGGAAGATACGGCAAGAAAGAGCGCTGCATAGTAGTAGGGAAGTTTAGACAAAAATGTCTGGATTATCAGTATTCCGACCATCCCGTTCGTAAAGTCTTCCCAGATGGTTGCAGTGTGTCGCATAATCTCGTTAAGCGCAAGGGTTGCAAGGGCAAAATATGCGCCGCGCAGTCTGAAAGAGATCCATCCAAATGGGAGGGCTATGAAAGTGGCGGTTATTCCGCCTAAAACAAGACCCCACCACGGAGACCAGCCGATATGCATCACGATAAGCCCCGCAGTATATGCGCCTGTGCCGAAAAACGCGGCATCCCCGAAAGAGACCTGTCCGGTGAACCCTGCAATCAGGTTCCATGCAGTGCCGATCACCACCCATATAAAGACAAGTATCATAAGGTGACGGTAATAATCGTTTTTTACAATAAGGGGAAAGACTGTAAGCGCTATGAGAAGAATTATAAGGGTAATTTTTTTCATGCC
>JALXFI010000372.1:1975-3921 GCA_027069035.1 bacterium | reverse complement strand
TTGTAATACGTTTAAATGAAAACAATATTAGCATGGTTATGCTAAATGCAATAAAACCTATTGCTATGTACTGGCTTGGGGTGAGACCAAGATACCTGGGGTCCGTGGACTCGATCCTGTAGATATCAAGGAAAAGCCGCTGTGCGGCGTAAAGCCCCACATAGGTTGTAAAGAGCAGTCCCACATGAATCTTTCTCCTTCTTAATATGATAAGGATTGTAAGGATTATTCCAAGTCCTGTAATCTCATATAACACTACAGGATGTCGCAGCTCATCGTTTAAAAAGATAGCCCATGGAAGGTCGGTAGGTTTGCCCGGATGACCGCCGGTAAGATAGTCGCCTATCCTTCCGAATATATGACCTACTATCAGTGGTATTGTAAAGGCATCGGCATACTGCCAGAAATTTAGTTTACGTATCTTTATAAATAATAAACCCGCAACAACAGCGCCCACAAAGCCTCCATAAAACGCAAGACCACCCCTCCAGACCTTTAATGTCTCAAGAATTGTAAGCTTTATCCCATCAGGCCAGTACAGAAAAATATAGCCAAGCCTGGCCCCAATAATCCCTCCCAAGAGGAGGTAAAAAAAAAGATTTTCTACCACCTGTATATCGAGATTGTCATGTTTGGCTTCCCTAAGGGCAAGTCTGTACGCAAAAAGCGCCCCAATGGCAAACATTATGCCGTAGAAGTTGACCATAAACGGTCCTATATGGAATGGTTCAAAGACTCTATACGGCAAATTTAATTCTCCTTTTAAAACCGGCATTTAAGCAAAATCTATCAGCAAACAAAAAGAAGATGTATTTAAAAACTTATTACATGACGAGCTCTTCTATAAGCGCCCGTGCATGTTCGTTATCCCACTGCCTTGACCCGAAGACCTTCCCCATAAGTCTGCCCTCTCTGTCTATAATAAACGATGTTGGTATAGCAAACACTCTATACTGAGTAAATACTTTTCCACTTTTATCGAGAACGGTTGGAAAGGTAAGTTTATACTCCTCCATAAAAGCCCCGACCTCTTCCTCAGTCTCCATGTCATTTATACCAAGGATGATAAGTCCTCTGTCTTTATAATCCTTGTAAAGCCTTTCCATTGAGGGCATCTCCTCTCTGCAGGGCGGGCACCATGATGCCCAGAAGTTAAGTATGATGACCTTATCCTTATAGGTATGTACTCCCGCTTCTCCTCCGCTTAGCAGGGGAAGTGAAAAAGCCGGCGCAGGGTCATTCTTATTAAGTCTGATAATGCCCATATCATCCCAATGGCCATCCTCTGCAAGGGCAGCGCCTGAGAATACCAAAAGAGATAAAACCAAGAACCATACGAAACTGACCTTAATTCCCCTCATTCACAAACCTCTTTGCCATGCTTTATTGAATACGGTTAAAACCTCAATATAAGGTAAACCGTAAATAAGCCATTGGTTCTTAAACAATGATAGTTATGCAACTATAATGTATAGCACTTTTAATATATCAAATTTATACTTTAGAAAAGACGCGGGGATCACACATAATTTATCTCATCATCATAGGTTCCGTACCTGCAAAGGTTGTCTGAATGTAGCTTATCACCTGCCAGCGCTCTTCATAACTAAGTTTATCTCTCCATGAAGGCATCCCCTTTGAAGCTATGCCGTTTGTGGCCAACCACATGAAATCACCGGGGGTATGATGGCCGGCATGGATGCTGAAGGGATGGCTTCTTGGAAGTCTTCCTTCAGGACCATGACATTTTAAACAATTAGCTTCATAAATCTTCTTTCCTTTTGCCAAGAATACGCTGTCAATCTTAAATGGGTTTTTAAGATGGTCACTGGCGTCCTGCCTGCTGAGAGGAACAGGATCAAAACCTCCGTTTCTCAACCTTTTGGAGTTGAAAAAATATGAAGAGAGAAAGAAACCTGCAACAAGTCCCACAGCAACAATTCCCG
>JALXFI010000372.1:0-1965 GCA_027069035.1 bacterium | reverse complement strand
CCCTTACATTTTTGCTGATGTTATTTCTTGAAATCTTTTTCTTTTTTGTCACATTCACTCCCTATCCCACTGTAGTTGCCGTCGGTTTGAACCACCTGAGTCTCAGGGCGTTGCTCACAACCGTTACCGATGAAAGTCCCATAGCCGCGGCGGCAAGCATTGGATTTAAAAGGAACCCAAAGAACGGATACAGGACGCCCGCGGCCACAGGGATCAAAGACGAGTTGTAAAAGAATGCCCAGAAGAGGTTCTGTTTTATGTTCCTTATAGTGGCGCGGCTTAAGGCTATAGCGGTTACTATCGCCCTTAAGTCATCGCTTATAAGGGTAATATCGGACGCCTCCATTGCCACATCCGTGCCTGTTCCTATGGCAATACCCACATCGGCCTGCGCAAGGGCAGGGGCATCGTTTATACCGTCTCCCACCATAGCAACAATCTTACCGCTCTTCTGGAGATTCTTTACTTCATTTGCCTTGTCCTGAGGAAGCACCTCTGCCAAAACCACATCAATACCCACCTGAGCTGCAATTGCCTCCGCGGTTCTGCGATTATCCCCCGTTATCATGGCAACCTCAAGGCCAAGCCTGTGAAATGCCTTAACGGCCTCCTTTGAATTTTCCTTTAATGTATCGGCAACGGCAATAACACCTGATGCCTTGCCCTCTATGGCAATAAACATCGGTGTTTTCCCTTCGTCGGAGAGCCTCTCGGCATCTCTTTCAAGTTCACCAAGGTCTATACCCTTATCATTCATAAGTTTGAGGTTTCCCAAAAGCACCCCTTTTCCGTCCACCCTGCATTCTATTCCATGACCGGGTATGGCGCTGAAGCCTTCAGGGCCTTTAAGTTCTACACCTTCCTCCTTTGCCCTTCTTACAATCGCCTCGCCAAGGGGATGTTCGGAACCCTTTTCAGCCGATGCAGCAAAAAATAAAAGTTGGTGAGTTGTGACTTTTGACTTTTGACTTTCGACTTTCGACTTCTGACTGTTGACTGTTGACTCCTGACTATTGACTATTGACTGTTGACTATTGACTATTGACTCCTGACTCCTGACTATTACATCCGTCACCGCCGGCTCTCCTTTTGTAAGCGTCCCTGTCTTGTCAAGGACAATGGCATTAAGTTTATGGGCAGTCTCCAGAGACTCTCCGCCCCTTATCAGTATGCCGTTCTCTGCGCCCTTGCCTGTGCCTACCATAATAGATGTAGGGGTCGCAAGGCCAAGAGCACAGGGGCATGCAATTATAAGCACAGCAACAAAATTAAGAAGGGCATATGTAAATGCAGGCTCAGGTCCAAAGACATACCAGACAATAAATACAACTACAGCTATAACGATAACCGTTGGCACAAAATAGCCTGCAATTATATCGGCAAGTCTGGCAATCGGAGGTTTGCTGCCCTGTGCATCCTGTACCATCTTCACTATCTGCGCAAGGGCGGTCTCTTTGCCAACCTTTGTCGCCCTGAATTTAAACATGCCTGTCTTATTTATCGTTGCACCTATTACCTCATCTCCCGCCTTCTTCTCGACGGGAATAGACTCCCCTGTCAGCATAGACTCATCTACCGAAGAGTATCCATCTGTAATTACACCGTCCACAGGAATCTTCTCTCCCGGCCTTACCACCACAATATCTCCGGATGCAACATCACCGACAGGGATGTCAATCTCTTCTCCATCACGCACCACCCTGGCAGTCTTCGGCTGCAGACCAATAAGCTTCTTTATAGCTTCTGATGTCTGTCCCTTTGCCCTCATCTCAAGAAGCCGCCCCATAAGTATTAATGCTACAATCACCGCAGCGGTGTCAAAATAGACCTCTGCATGAACACCCCTTACATCAAAGAAGGAAGGGAATAGAATAGTGGCAAGACTGTAAAAATATGCCGATGAGGTTCCCACTGCGATAAGTGTGTTCATGTCTGCGGTGCCGTGTTTAAGCCCTGCCCACATAC
>JALXFI010000371.1 GCA_027069035.1 bacterium | reverse complement strand
TTCAGTGCCTTCTGTGTCTTCAGTGCCTTCAGTGGTTAAAAAAACAGTCGCCGTCCCTGTTTAAAAACACTTTCACCACTGAGAACACTGAGATCACTGAGATCACTGAAAAAAACTTTCTATTATCCATTCGTAACCCGTAACACTTTGTGTTTTGCATCATGATTTCCAGCGCCTTCTGTGTCTTCAGTGCCTTCAGTGGTTAAAAAAACGGTTGCTGTCCCTGTTTAAAAACACTTTCACCACTGAGAACACTGAGATCACTGAAAAGAAAACTTTCCATTATCCATCCGTAACCCGTAACACTTTGTGTCTTGCTTCATGATTTTCAGTGCCTTCAGTGTCTTCTGTGGTTAAAAAAATGGTCGCTGTCCCTGTTTTTAATACATATCTCCAATGCCATTTTCCATAAATGCCTTTACCACCTCAGGGTCAAAATGTGTCCCCGCAAGGGACTTCACGTGCTTGATCACCTTTTCCTTTGTCCATGCAAGCCGGTAAGGGCGATCCGAGCGAAGGGCATCCCACACATCGACCAACGCAAATATCCTTGCGGGAAGCGGTATCTCTTTGCCTTTAAGTCCCCTTGGATACCCCGTGCCGTCCCACTTTTCGTGATGACAATATGGAATTTCAATAGCAGGACGAAGGTACTCTATGGGTGAGAGCATCTCGTAGGCATATACGGGATGCTTCTTCATTATCACCCATTCATTATCCGTAAGAGGGCCGGGCTTAAGGAGTATGTTGTCCGGAATACCCATTTTTCCCATATCATGAAGGAGCGCCCCGCGGCGGACATGGACAAGCCCTGCATCGCTTATCCCCATAACCTGTGCGACCCGTACGGTCATCTCCGTTACGCGCCTTGAATGTCCCTCCGTTTCCTTATCCCTTAAGTCAAGCGCCTTTGCCCAGCCTTCGATCGTATCATCGTATGCAAGAGAAAGCTCAAGATTGGAACGTTGCAGGTCTTCAAACAGGCTGGCATTATCAATGGCAATAGCCGCCTGGCTTGAAAGCGCATCAAGAAAGCCAAGCCATTCGGGGTTTGGCTCAAATCTGGAACGGTGAAATATCTCCAATACCCCTTTCACCTGTCCCTTGGCAATAAGAGGCACGGCAAAGTAAGAGACAAAGTTCTCCTGTGTGAGAAGCGGAGAACGTTTAAAACCGTTACCGGCCTCCGAAAGGTCGGCTATGCTTACGATCTTGCGCCTAAGCACGGCATCTCCGGCATAACCCTCTCCAATCTTAAGTTTTGTACATCTGAGGGCGCGGGAATAAAAACCGTTCCCCGCAGTCCATTCAAGCAGATTCGTATGAGGATTCAACAGCAGGATATCGGCTGCATCCATGCCAAGCTGCCTTACCGCCTCTTCAAGCAGAACATTGAGTGTAACCCGAAGGTCAAGGGTTGAACTTATGGCCATATCTATCTTACGCAGGGCATCGAGCCATTTGATCTGTTTTCTCTCCCTTTCTTCCGTATCCTTACGGATGATTATTCCGGCAAGTGTCTCACTAACAGAGGCAAGAAACTCTTTTTCTCTCCGATGGTCATTGTGCCCATTCTTCACTTTAATATCCATTACCCCAAGGACCTTCTTGCCGAACATTACAGGCACACAGTAATGTCCCTGCGGCAACGGTTTTTCACGTCCGCCGTTTTCAGAGGCAATATCTTTTGCAAACTGTATCTTCCCTGTTAAGGCAGCCTTGCCGCAGAGGCACCTTCCGAAAGGGATCTTTTTGCATGAATCCGATACCCCTGTGCCGTTTCCCTTATATGCCTTCATCACAAGATTCTCTGTGCCGTCCTCCACAAGAAAGATAGACCCCGTCGAGTCAAAGGCAAGTGATGATGGTGAAAGAATACAATCAAGCGCCTTATTAAGGATTACTTCAAGGGAGATATCCTTTAGTGAAAGGTGTATCAATGAATTTATGGCTCTCTGGGTATCGTAGTTTCTCTCAATCTCTTTTTTGGATTTATACCTTTCTATTGCATACCGTATGGAACGCGAAAGTATATGACAGTCTATATGTCCCTTTACAAGATAGTCCTGAGCCCCGCCGCTTATCGCCTGAGAGCCTAACATTTTATCATTAGTGCCTGTTAAGAGAAGTATGGGGACATCAGGGTAACGACTTTGCACCTTCTTAAACGTATCGAGACCATCACTGTCGGGCAGTATGAGATCAAGGAGCACCACTTCAACGCTGTTCCTGGAAAGACACTCAAACCCTTCCTTTAAAGAACCTGCCTGCCTTATATCAAAGGATGCCTCCCTGCACTCTGAAAGCATCTCGTGGATAAGCCTTGCGTCTCCGGGATTATCCTCTATCATCAATACTTTTATTGAACCGTTACCTTTCTTCATCTTTTTACACTATAAAATATTCGGTAAATAATCTTAAATCCATAAAACCTCATTTAATTACCGGAAGCCTTACCGCATCGAACCAAAAATTCTTTATAAGTTTCACAATCTCCATAAATCTGTCAATCTCAAGCGGTTTTACGATATAACAGTTGGCATTAAGGTCATAACATCTGTTAATATCCTCAACCAAACCCGATGTTGTTAAAATCATGACCGGTATTCTCCTTAAACTCTGAGAACCTTTGACACAAGAAAGCACCTCAATGCCTGTTTTCCCTGGCAGATTCAGATCAAGTATAATAATATCCGGACGCGCCGCATTGCCGTATCTCCCCTCGCGGCACAGGTATGACAGCGCATCTATTCCGTCATTTATGATATTAAGATTACACTTTATGCCGTTCTCCCTAAATGCCTCTTCAATAAGGCGCACATCCGATGCGTTATCCTCCACTAATAAAATTTCAAAGTCTCTGCTCATTTCTTCCCTCAACTCTCCCGTCCCCATACTCGACTCTGTTTTCCAGCGGTAATGCCGGCACGCTAAAGTAGAATGTCGTGCCCTTTTTTAAGGCGGACTCCACCCAGATCCTTCCGCCATGACGCTCGACTATCCTCTTGCATACCGAAAGCCCAATGCCTGTTCCTTCATATTCAGACCTTCCGTGAAGACGCTGAAATATCACAAAGATACGGTCAAAATACTCTTTCTCTATCCCGATGCCGTTGTCTTTCACCGAAAAGACCCATTCGTTGCCCTTTTTCTCTGCGGATATATGTATGCGGGGCTTTTCTTTGTTCCTGAATTTTACGGCATTGCTTATAAGGTTTTGAAATAACTGCACAAACTGTACCTCATCGACCGTAACCTGAGGAAGCCCGTCATGGGTAACCTCCGCTCCGCTTTCTTTAAGCGCGATCTCAAGATTTTTAAGCGCCGTATTCAACACATCTTCACTGTTTACAAGGCTGAATTCCCTTCCCTTTGTGCCCACCCGTGAATACTCAAGCAGGGCATTTATAAGTTTATGCATACGATTTGCGCCGTCAACGGCATATGCTATAAAATCATCGGCATCCGGATCAAGCCTTCCCTTATAACGCCTCTCAAGCAACTGCACATAGCTTGAGACCATACGCAGGGGTTCCTGCAGGTCATGGGATGCAACATACGCAAACTGCTGAAGCTCATCATTTGAACGCTTCAATTCCGATAATGTCTTCTCCAGCTTATCCTTTGCCTTTTTTATCTCTTCCGTCATATTGAACGCCGACAGCTTTGCCTGCTCTTCTTTTTTTGCTTTTTCTTTCAACCGCTCATTCAATGATTTCAACTCTTCTTTCTTCTTATTAATCTCTGAGTTATATATTTTGTGTGTCCTTGCCATATCATTAAATGCCTCGCCCAACACCCCTATTTCATCATTTGACTTGATATCAACACTTACATCGTAATTTCCCTTTTCTATCTCTCTTGCCATCTTGGAGAGTTCAACAATAGGTGCGGATATCCATCTTGACAGATATACCGCAAATAAAA
>JALXFI010000370.1 GCA_027069035.1 bacterium | reverse complement strand
ATAATAGAAGGTTTTTTCATTGATTTCAGTGTTCTCAGTGGTTAAGGTTTTTTCATTTTTTAAACCACAGAAGACACAGAAGGCACAGAAAATGTTGATGATAGATAATAGAAGGTTTTTTTCAGTGATTTCAGTGTTTTCAGTGGTTAAAGTTTTTTTATTCGTGCCAATTTGGAGATTAATCAGAAACTATTTTTAAACCACAGAAGACACAGAAGGCGCTGAAGATTATGGCGCAAGCCGCAAAGTGTACGAGTTACGGATGGATAATAGAAGGTTTTTTTCAGTGATTTCAGTGTTCTCAGTGGTTAAGGTTTTTTCATTTTTTTAAACCACAGAAAACACAGAAGGCACTGAAAATGTTGATGATAGATAATAGAAGTTTTTTTTCAGTGGTTAAAGTGTTTTTATTCGTGCCTAATATTTTTTTGGGGACACAGATTTACGCGGAAAGGGCGGATAAGATAGAGTTGGTTTGATAAATCTTTAACGGGGTAAAAGAATTTATGTCATTTATAAACTACTCTTCAAGAGAGATAAACTGTAAGATAGTATATTACGGGCCGGGTCTTTGCGGAAAGACAACCAATCTCAACTTTGTCTATGGCAAGATTAAACCGAATGCCAAGGGCAAGATGATCTCTCTTGCAACAGAGACGGAACGTACCCTCTTTTTTGATTTTCTACCGCTTTCGCTTGGCGAGATAAGGGGTTTTAAAACAAGGTTTCATCTTTACACGGTTCCGGGGCAGATATTTTATGATGCAAGCAGAAAGTTGATATTAAAGGGTGTTGACGGTATTGTCTTTGTTGCCGACTCTCAGCTTGAAAGACTTGATGCAAACATTGAGAGTTTCCATAATATGAAAGAAAACCTTAAGGAACAGGGCTATAGTATTGACACTATACCCTATGTTGTTCAGTATAACAAACGTGACCTGCCTAATGTGGTTCCAGTGAATGAACTCAAAAAGATTCTCAATATAAATGGTGTGCCTGATTTCGAGGCGGTCGCATCTCAGGGTAGGGGCGTTTTCGACACGCTTAAGACCGTTGTAAAACTTGTTCTTGTGGAGCTTAAGAAAGGGAGTGCCTAACTACGATTTAAATGGGGACAGCGTCCATTCTACCCCACTCAGCGGGGTTCTACGACTAATGTCCGTAAATGGGTGCTGTCCCCATTTAACATATTGCGAATCAATATAAATTTTCATAAATAGACTAACTTCCTCTTTATTCATGGCTAATTTGTTCTTATAGGACACAGATTTACGTTGAAAAAATGAATTGGCTTTTGGTTAACGCGCAACATGCAACCCGCAACTTGCGATGTTTTGTTTATTTGTATTTGTTCGGACCAACTTAATCGACAGGATATTCTATGATCTCAGTAAAGGAAGCCCTTAATATAATATTGAATGAAGTAAGGCCTATCGGCCTTGAAAAAACTGCTATCACAAACGCACTTGGAAGAACGCTTGGAGAAGACATTTATTCAAACCGGTTTATCCCGCCAACGGATAACTCTGCGATGGACGGATATGCCGTCAAGTCTCAAGATACGGTTGGCTCAAGTAAGGATACCCCGACGAGTTTGAAAGTAATAGAGGACTTGCCTGCCGGTTATATATCAAAGAATACCATTAGAACAGGCGAAGCAATCCGTATAATGACAGGTGCATGCATACCTGAAGGGGCGGATGCCGTTGTTATGCTTGAGAATACAAGTTGCAAAAAAGCGGGCCACAAAGATGAGGTATCTGAAATCGTTGAGATACTTAAAGAGGCCGTGGATGGAGAGAATATAAGGCCTGCCGGTGAAGATGTTAAGCCGGGGGAACTTGTTATAGAGAAAGGCAGTGTTATCTCTCCTGCCGAGATAAGTATGATGGCCGCTATGGGCAAAGCGTTTATACATGTATACCAGAGGCCAAAGGTTTCCATACTTTCTACAGGGGATGAACTTGTAGATGTGGGTGAACCCCTTTTAGAAGGCAGGATTGTAAATTCCAACAGTTATGCGCTCTATGCTCAAGTTTTATCTGCAGGATGTGTGCCTGTTTTAATCGGAATAGCAAGGGATAATATAGACTCTTTAAAGGAGAAACTTCTTATAGCCCTTAATGGGGATGTGGTTGTAACATCGGCGGGTGTCTCTGTTGGAGATTATGATTATGTTAAAGCGGCGCTAAGGGACCTGGGGGCGGAAATGAAATTCTGGAAAGTTGCAATCAAACCGGGCAAACCCCTTGCTTTTGGTATAGTAAAAGAAAAACCTTTATTTGGGTTGCCTGGAAATCCGGTATCCACCATGATTGGCTTTGAAGAATTTATAAGGCCTGCGCTTTTAAAATTTATGGGAAGGAAGATGGTCTATAGAAGGGTTGTTGAGGCAATCCTTAAAAATGATATAAGGAAGAAACCCGGAAGGAGGCATTTTATTCAGGCAACTATAGAAGAGGAGAACGAAAGGATGGTTGTTGTGCCGCTCAAGGCACGTGGATCAGGAGTCTTGAGTTCTATGGTAAAAAGTCAGGGGTTAATAACTTTAGCTGAAGATATTACTGAAGCTAAAGCTGGAAGTAAAGTTAAGGTTCAGATACTGAGAGAGGATTACCTGAATCAGGGTAATATTGGATTTTAGGGGTCGTCGGAAAAAGATTATTTGATTTGGTTTGACAATAGGTGGAGAATTTGGTTAATATCCCTTTGATGGAGACTGCAAGATTAGATAGTAAGGAAGACCGTATGGAAATAAATGAGGTCTATAACCTTATCAAAGTCGATCTCGATAAGGTTGAGCAGGAGTTTAAAAAACATCTCAATTCCAAGGTCTATCTAATTACGAAGCTTGGAGAGTATGTCATGCTAAGCGGGGGTAAACGGTTCAGGCCGACTATGCTTGTACTCTCTTCAAAACTTTGCGGTTATAAAGGAGATCGACATATACTTTTTGGTAGTATTGTTGAGTATATTCACACAGCTACACTTCTCCATGATGATGTAGTTGATGACGCCAAGTTGAGAAGAGGGCAATCTTCGGCAAACTCTGTATGGGGTAACGGGGCAAGTGTGCTTGTTGGAGACTTCTTCTTTTCAAAATCTTTCTATCTTATGGTAAAAGATTCTGACATCGATATATTGAGGATAATGTCAAAAACAACTACATTTATGGCGGAAGGCGAGGTGCTTCAGCTCTTAAAATGCAGCGATATTGAGACTACGGAAGATGAATATATCTCTGTAGTCTCAAATAAGACCGCAAGTTTGATATCCGCTGCATGTCAGATCGGAGCCATACTTGGCAAGGTTTCAAAGGAAAAGGAGAGGGCGCTTAAAGATTTTGGTTTTAATCTTGGCATAGCGTTTCAATTGATGGATGATTGTCTTGATTATACGTCAAAAAATGAAGAACTGGGCAAGGCCATTGGCAATGATTTAAAGGAAGGCAAGGTTACTCTTCCTCTTATTCATACTCTGAAGCAGTGTTCAAACAGCAATGAGAGGGGTTTGATAATAAAGGCCGTTGAAGAAGGCGATATGTTTGCGGAAAGCAACCTTACCGAGGTGGTCGATCTTATAAAGAAGTATAAAGGCATAGATTACACGATGTCTCTTGCCGGAAAGTACTTAGACAAAGCAAAAGAATCTCTTAATATCTTTGATGACGATATATTCCACTCGGCGCTGTTGACTGTAGCTGATTATGTTGTAGAAAGAAGGTTTTAGGTGGTAAAGGATATCAGCCACGAAGTTTCACGAATTAACACGAAAGAAAAAGCTTTTGTTTTTAATAGGACACAGATTTACACAGAAAAAACAGATTGTTTTTAAAATCCGCGCACATCCGCCTTTATCCGTGTCCAAAAGGTTTTTTATTCGTGCCGATTTGTGGCTAAAAATTCAGCCCCTCGCTTTCCCTCCTCCGCCTTTTTCAGGTAAATCTGTGTTCCATCAAAAAACAATTCTGTATATTCAGTCATTTCTGTGTCCCGGTGATTGACCTGTACCCGCAATATCCTGCCTCTCTATTTTTTTAAACATTTCCCTAAAGTCCTCCTTTAGAGCTGACGATATATAATCAGAATCAAATAAATATATCGAGTCAATTGATTAAAAGGAAAAGGAGGTGGTAGCAGGGAGAGGTTAAAAAAAGGGTGCGCAGGGCGCATTACTTAAAACAAGGGTAACGGCCGACCCTTTGAATTCGGCTAAATAAAAAGGGCAGGGATGCCCGAGGCGCCGGCAGGAAAAAGGCGCTCAATAAAAAAGTCAAGGAGGATACAACCATGGCACTTATAGTTAACAGCAATATATCATCGCTTATAGCGCAGAAAAACGTGACAAAGGCATCAAATGCCTTTAGAAGATCAGTCGAAAGGCTTTCTTCAGGTCTCAGGATCAACAGGGCATCGGATGATGCCGCCGGTCTTGCCATCAGTGAGAAGTTGAAGGCTCAGACACGCTCAATATATCAGGCTGTCAGGAACGCCAATGAAGGCGTCAATATGCTCCAGGTTGCAGACGGCGCATTGAGTGAAATCGGCAATATACTTCAGAGGATGAGAGAGCTTGCCGAGGAGGCAGCAAACGGTGCGCTCGGTTCCGCTGAAAGGACATCCATCGATTCCGAGTATCAACAGTTGAAGAGTGAGGTTGACAGGATATCCAATGTTACGGAGTATAACGGCCAGAAACTGATAAACGGAGCCATATCTTCATCCGGACTCAGTTTCCAGATTGGCTTCCAGAATACCTCTAACGACAGGATATCGGTTACAATAAACAAGGCGGATGCAAGCACACTTGCGCTCAATACGGCAAATGCCGGCGCTGTGAGCACCGCTGCACTTGCCCAGTCGGCATTGCAGGTGGTTGACAGCGCCATTTCGCTTCTGACAACTCAGAGAGGCAATATCGGTGCGAAACAGAGCAGACTTGATTCCGCTATCTCGAACCTTTCTACAACTGCGGTCAACTATGAGTCGGCGGTTTCTAATATAACGGATGCGGATTTTGCGATTGAGACGGCAACGTTTACAAAGAACCAGATCATTGCTCAGGCGGCCGTATCTGTTCTTGCACAGGCAAATATGCTGCCTCAGCAGGCCTTAACACTCTTGCAGTAGTATTCAGGTTAAGGTTTTATTTATTACCATGGGGCCGTCTGAAATTTAATGGCGGCCCCTGAATGATATGTAAGGGGGGTGATTTTGTGGAGATTACATTCATTCAAGATAAGATAGGACAAAAGAGAGCATTGGATGAAGGCAGGAAGATAAGTAATGTAAAGAAGACAAACACTTCTCTTAGCGCCATAGGAACCGGTAAAACAGAAAATATAAATGCAAAAGCAACCGGCTATAGCAAGAATAGTATAGAGACTGCTGCAAAAGATATTGCAAAGGAATTTAAAGACAGACTTGGGTATAGAATACGTATAAACGTTGATAAAGACGCGGAAAAGATAGTGGTCAGGGTATTTGATAAAAAGAGTGATAAGCTTATAAAACAGATCCCTCCTGAGGAGATCGTTCAGGTCTCTAAGAAGATAAAGGAAATGTGCGGTTTGCTTTTTGATAAGGAGGTGTAGATATGTCGAGTTTTTCTGTAAACGGTCTTTCTTCAGGTATTGATTATAACTCGTTAATAGAGAACCTTGTCTCTGTGTACAGGGAGAGATATATAGACCCTATTGAAGCGAAAAAGAGCGATTATGAGGATAAACTGACCGCTTATGATACGCTTAGCACAAAGCTTGAGACCTTGGAGACTGCGGTTTACACTTTAAGTAAAAGTTCAACATTTGATGTAAGAACCGCCGAGGTAGATGACAGCACTGTATTAAGTGCTTCTGCTTCAAGTAGCGCAATAACAGGGAATTATAATATTTCTAATATTTCGGCACTTGCACAGGCGCATAAAATAACCCATGATACCGGCTGGGCGGATGAAGATACAACTGCTGTGGCATCGGCAAGCGGCTACTTCAAATGGAAGGTCGGAAGCGGCGGCACGGAGTATTCGGTAGCCGTAGATACAAGCACAACGCTGGACGACCTTGCTTCTGCTATAAATAGCTCCGGTGGCGGCATAAAGGCAACGATTATAAATGACGGCAGCGCCAATCCATATCGGATGGTGCTTACAAGTGAGACTTCAGGCGCATCGAATAATATTATTATTACTCAGGACGACACAGACCTTGATACCGGCGTCGATACATTTTCCACAACACTTCAAGCTGCTCAGGATGCATCGTTTGAGGTTGACGGACTAAGTATTACAAAAAGCACAAACACGATAACCGATGCGATATCAGGCGTAACTATTACGCTTAAGAAAACCGATACTACAAATACACACACTATAACCGTTGGCAATGATGTTGATACCATTAAATCCAATATAGAGGCCTTTATAGATGATTATAATGACGTTATAAATCATATAAACGATAACAACACCTATGACACCGAAACGAATGAAGGCGGCCCGCTTTTTAATGAGATAACGGTAAGATCCATACAGAGAAGGATGAGGACAATCATTACAAGCAGTGTATCAGGGCTTTCCGATGACACGAAGATACTTGCACAGATTGGAGTTTCAACTGAAAGAGACGGTACGCTTACACTCAATACAACTACCTTAACGGATAAACTTACAGCGGATTACAGTGATGTGAGGGCACTCTTTATAAATGATCTGGATACAGGCATAGAGGGAGTCGGTAAACAACTCTATGACGAGGTCCATGATATAACGGATTTTTCAAGCGGCGCTGTGACCATAAGAAAAGATGGAATAGAGGAAAGCATAGATGACTATATTGATGATATTGCAGATGAAGAGGACAAACTTGATAGGTACGAAGAGAGCTTAAGGGTTAAGTTCGCAGCCCTCGAATCCATGCTTAGCGAATTCGCCACTCAAGGGGATTATATAAACAATATTACTGGGTTAGATAGTTGACTTGTTGTGACAGATTAAATTAAGAAAGGAGATTTGAGAAATGTTGAATGCAGGGGTTTATAAAAACACGGAGGTGGCTACCTCGAACAGGGTAAAACTTATTGTTATGCTGTACGAAGGCGCTATAAATTTTCTTAGGATAGCAAAAGAAAGGATGGCGGTAAATGACATAGAAGGCAAGGCAGCCTATCTTGACAAGTCCACGGCCATTATATCTGAGCTTTCTTGTTCCCTTGACAATGAAGCAGGCAAGGAGATAGCAGCCAACCTTGAAAGACTTTACAATTATATGATATCTCAGATATCTGAGGCAAATATAAAAAATGACACCAAACCTATTGATAATGTGCTGCCTCTTCTTGGAGAACTAAAGAGTGCATGGGACGAACTTGCAAAGAAGGAGACAGAGGTTAGGACAAATATGCCAAGAGGAGAGAATCGGAGTAATTTGTTTGGTGTGAGTACATAAAAAAACTTTAAAGAGGTTTAATATGGGCAGAGCAGCACTATTTAATAAGGTACTTGAAACGACCGGAAAGATTAGGAAACAGATGCAGGACGGTGACTTCAAAGGCGCCTCTCTGTCCCTTGAAATACGGCGGAAATACCTTGAGGATGTTCAAAATTTTGACACAGGCGGTGTCAAAAATCACCACAAAAATAGTGAAATGGAAGATGAAAAGATACGTATTATAGCTGAAGAGATACTTTCTGAGGATACGAGAACAAGGCTATATATACTCTCCGAACTAAATGATATTTCTTTTAAACTGTCTATGCTCCAAAGGAATAGAAAGTGCATAAATAGTTACAACAATGCAGCGGCTCGCAAGAGATAAATCCTGAAGGATAGTGTGCAAGTGTAAGTCTTATTGGGTTGCCGTTTGATTTTTTTTGTTTTTAAATAATTATTTCTGAAAACAGGGTATTATTAAATGGCATCGTAATTGCACTATTTAATAATAAAAAGGATGAAGGGGGTTCGGATGATTATCAGAGTATTTATCAGTATTTTCTTATGGGTATTACTTACTGGATTTTTTCTTGCTCTCTTTGGTATTAACAGGAATGATGATGAGAAGAGAAAAAATTTCTTTAATCCCGACACATTAAACAGGCAGGGGTAAGATTCCTGTCTTGCTTTTGATGTATAATTTTTGACACAGCCGTTTTGTGGTTTTTCTGCCATAATTCCGACGTTTTCTTTTTGTCTTTTCTGTAGAAAAATATCAAAAAAATTTAATTTTATTTTAAATAGCTCTTGACCTTTCGGATTCAATTGTTTATAAAGTGAACAAACATTTCCTCGCAGGTTTCTTAAACTTTAACTCGACTGTGAAAGGTGAGAAGCTTGATAAGTCATAGGCCATTCCTTATACCTTCCAAGAATAAGCGAATCCTTAATATTCTCCAGATTATCAAGGAAGATTCAGAGATAAGTCAACATGCCATTGCAGAAAGAGTCGGGATCAGCAGTGCTATAGTAAATAAATATCTTAGCATCCTGTCGGATGACGGCTACGTAATAACAAAGTGGATATCCAAGAGGGAGCAGGAGTATTTCCTCACTGGTGCAGGCAATGAGCTTTGTCAGAGCCTTACACTCAGTTACCATGCCGAGCTTGTAAGACACTACAGTGAGATAAAGAATGTTATTATTGAAAGTGTTAAGGGGAAGCTTGCAGAGATTGACCGAATCGGTATATTTGGGGTTGCCGATACAGGTGAGATAGTCAACAAGATAATTGACGCCTTTGGCAAAAAGGTGATCTGCGCATTTGATAATGATGAAGATAAGCATGGTATGCTGTTTTATGGACTCAGGGTTTTTTCACCGGAGAAGATTCCCCATGTCGACCCTGAGGCCGTCATAATCGCTTCCATAGGTTATCAGGAGGAGATATACAATCAGTTATGCAGCCGGTTTCCTGACAGAGTGGATAATTTTGTAAAGATAATATCATGAGCTCTCTTTTAAAAATAAAGGCTTTTGTTATGGATTGTGACGGTGTTTTGACCGATGGTTCTGTATATTATGGACGAGGAGGGGAGTGCCTTCGCAGATTCAGCGCAATCGACGGCAAGGGTATCGAACTTTTGAGAAAAAGACATATCAGGACGGCGATAATCTCTGGAGAGGACTCAGCGGTAATAAGAAAAAGGGCTGAAAAGCTTAAAATCGACAGGGTGTGGCTTGGGATCAAAGATAAGTCACAGATTCTTTCTGAGATACTTAGTACATTCGATGTGAGTCCTTCGGAGGTTGCTTATGTAGGTGATGATATAAATGATATTGATATTATGCGACTTGTCGGCTATCCCATTGCAGTGGCAAATGCCCATGATGAGGTTAAAGAAATTGCTTTTTATGTTACAGGGAGAAACGGGGGCGGCGGCGCTGTAAGGGAGGCGGTTGAGCTTATCCTTAATGAGCGTGAAAAGCGGAGTATAAATGCAGGAAGAATGACTATAGGAAGAGACGGTTGTTTTGTTATAGCCGAAATAGGGAATAACCACCAGGGAGATATGGAATTTGCCAAAAAGCTTATAGATATCGCCGTTTCATCCGGCGCCGATGCAGTAAAGATGCAGAAGAGAGACAACCGCACTCTCTTTACCAAGGATGGTTTTTCAATGCCGTATGAAGGTTTGCACAGCTTTGGAAGGACTTATGGAGAACACCGTGAGTGTCTTGAATTATCAATGAATGAATGGGCCGAACTTAGAGATTATTCGTACTCTAAGGGGGTGCCTTTGTTTGGTTCGGTATGGGATGAAAATAGCCTTAATGATCTTGAGTCGATCGGTCTTGAGCTTTACAAGATTCCTTCAGCGGATGTGACCAACTTAAGGCTTATCGAATCTGTGGCAAAGACCGGAAAACCTGTTATCTTGTCCACAGGGATGAGTTATTTAAATGAAATAGACCGTGCGGTTGAGACTTTTCTTAGATTCAACGAAAATCTCATATTAATGCATACGGTTAGCATATATCCTCATAAATACGATATTTCAAATCTTGGTATGATTGAAGTGCTGAGAAAACGCTATCATCTGCCTATTGGTTTTTCATCGCATTTAACAGATGTATGTCTTGCCGGAAGCGCTGCGCTTCTTGGTATTGTTGCAATTGAACAGCATCTTACCATTGACAGAGGGATGAGAGGCAGTGATCACAGGGCATCTGTTGAGGGAGAAGAGTTTAAACAATTGGTTCAATATATAAGGATGTTTGAGAAGGCAAGGGGCAGCGGGATTAAAGATGTGCATCCATCTGAGCTTGAGTTAAGAAAAAAACTCGGCAAGACCCTTGTGGCAATAAAGGATATAAGAAAGGGAGATGTTATAGACTGGGAAAATGCCGGCTGTAAATGTTCGTTTCATGGCGAGATCGTTCAGGATGTAAGAGAGATTATAGGCAGAAAGAGTTTAAAGGATATTGTAAAGGACGAAATTATTTCAGAAAGCGCTGTTTTATAATAATGACATTGGCTGTTGAAAAAAATCCTGTTCAGCTTTTCCCTTCCGATGTCTTGTTGAATCGCAGGGAACACATGGACAGATGGTGGGTTGCTCATACCATGAGCAGACAGGAGAAACTCATTGCCCGCACACTTGCCTGTGATGGCATAGGGTATTTTCTGCCTATGGTTGAGAAAAGGCAGCCATGCAAAAGAAGGGTAAGATTTTCCCTGATGCCGCTTTTCCCGGGCTACATATTCTTCAGGGGTACGGGTGAAGACAGGGGGAGTGTTCTAAAGACAAGAAAGGTTGCGTCTATCATCGATGTGAAAGATGAAGCGTCTTTGTTAAGCGAACTCAGACAAATCCACGCCGCCATAGAGTCCGGGTTTTCTATAAAGGTTTACCCATTTATTGAAAAGGGCAGGAAGGTGAGGATTGCATCCGGGCCGCTTAAGGGTATTGAAGGAGTAATTAAAAGAGTAAAGGGGAACTACAGGGTGGTTTTAAGCGTTGGGCTTATAAACCATTCGATTGTTCTGGAAGTCGATGCATCTCAGTTAGAATCTGTTTGATATTTCTTTAAATCATTGTTATTAAAGATTAAATTTAATCTATTCAGTGCCCCTGAAGGGGACGGAGTATGTCTTGGCGCAGGATACAAAAGACTGTTTTGAATTAAATACTTGATAGATGAATATACTTATGATTACGGATAATGACCCTGCCGGAATGGGTATAGCCTTTACAAAGGCTATAAACAGGTATACGGATCATTCCTGCCGTCTTATAACTACTGCAACAAGATATAATTTTAATTTTGAAAAGGATATACATATACCCGATCTTGACAAAGATTGTTTTGAAGAGGTGGAAGAACTTCTCAAAAGAGCGGATATCTTTCATTTCCATATTTTAAAAGATGAGAATTCATATATTGGCCCTTTTTATGTAAAGGATTACATAAATGGAAAGAAGATCGTACATCACCACCACGGGCATCCCGATTTCAGGACAAATCCTTTAAAATATTTTGAGAAATACAAAAGATTGGGAAGAAAGGTTCTTGTAAGCACCCCCGATCTTTTAACTTTTATGCCAGACGCTGTATGGCAGCCGAATCTTGTGCCTGTAAATGACCCCCTTTATATGCCATCGGATATTAACGGGAATGGAATAATTACCATTTGTCAGTCTCCTACAAGAAAAGAACTCAAAAATACGGTTGAATTTAATGATACAGTCGGCATATTGCAGAAG
>JALXFI010000369.1 GCA_027069035.1 bacterium | reverse complement strand
GCCATGTACAGGGCAATCAAGGTTTGAAAGATGGAAAAAAGCAGGAAGATTTGACACCCAAGGCGTCAAAATTCCCCTTGTATTAAAGATCAGGCCGCATGTGCCCGGTCAAGACAATCAAGGAAGTTTTTAACCAGCCGGGTATGGCTAAAGCGTTTGGCGTTTTCTTTTGCAAAGTTGGAATACTCTTCATAATTTCTCTCTAACCTTGAAATACATTTAAGCCAGCTTTCACTATCCGCATAGTCGTCCACAAGAACCCCGCCCTTTCCAAGCGCCTCCGGTATGCCCCCCACTCTGCTTGCCACAGCGGGTATGCCGTTTATCCCGGCCTCGATAATAACCCTGCCGAACGGCTCCTCCCACTGTGAAGGCACAATAAGGATATCGGTATTGCTCAGCACATCTCTTATATCGTGTTGTTTGGGCAGGTACCTTATATTTGAAAAGCGCTTCATAATATCTATAATTCTGCTCGGGGTGCCCCAACCCTCCACAGCAAGAAATTCCCTTTCTGGCATCTTTGAGACAAGCTCCAAAAACACCCCGACCCCTTTTACAGGCACGGGGTTTATCATTGTAATATACCTCCTTGAATTGTCTCCGATTATATAATTGTCGAGGTTGACGGGCGGAAGCAGTATCTCACTTTTCAGGTTGTATTCTTTTTTAAGCCGGTCATGGGTAAATATTGAGTTTGAGATGATAAGAGGGAGCTTTTCCGGTTCCCTATAGTATTTTATATCCATCTCCCTGTGGAGATATGCAACAGGGAAGAATCTCTTTTTTAATGCAAGTTCAAAGATACTGCCCGACATCTCCGCCTGTATCAGAACGACATCCGGGGATTTTTCGGTCAGTTCCTGCGAAAGAGAGTTTAAAAAGGTATCCTCAACACTCAGTGATACAGGATATTCCGTCCTGTATCTGCAAATAATCTCCTTTGGAAAATCCACCCTCCTGTTATTCAATGTATATAAAGATTTATTCCTTACCTTAATCTCAAGCTCAACCCCTATTTTTTTTAAGATATGATTGAGTCTCGGAATCTCGCCAAGCCTTACAACACCCATTGCGCTTGAGTCTATATCAAGCTCGCAAAGGCCTGTTAGAAGATCGTGCGCCACACTCTCCCCGCCGCCTTCACCGATCGGATAGAGCGCCTTGCCTGTCGTAAGCATAAGACTTTTAATCGGCATAATATTCTTATCCCCTACTCAATGGTTATCAATCCATTCTTTAAACTTATGGAAAAACATACCGGTTCAACAAACCTCTTTATACATTCCTCAACGCCATACCCCCTTTTTATAAGGAAAAGCGCCTTTCGTATATCATCGGCGGATATCTTCATTGAAAAAAGCAGAAACTGAGGAAGCATGTAAGGTTTTTTTAAGTATGCTTCACCCTCTGGAGTCAACCTGACCTTCTGATCTTTCCATATGGCGCTTGGATGGCTGTTGAATATTTTAAGGAAATTCCATTTAAAGGGGTACTCTGTCCTTAACTCTCTATTGCCTGTTTTTACCCCATTAAACTCATCAAACAGGGCTTTAAATCTTCCGGATGCAGATTCTATGCTATACTGTCCGATACTCTCTGCTGCGGCGGCGCTCATTTCTCTCCATTTATCCTTATTATCTTTAAGATCGATTATCGCCCTTACGACATGCTCAGGGTCGATGCCGACACCTCCCGCCCACCAGCCGTGATAGACCGCTTCGTTTACAAGGCACTGAGACCTCATAAGGTCGGAAGGTATGGGAGCGGCGATTGTCTTAACAAGCATCCCGTCCCTGCCATCCTCAACAAGTTCCCTGTAACCGTCAAAATCCGAGACGATAGGGACACATCCGAAATGCTTTGCCTCAAGCACCGTCAGGCCGAAGGTCTCCTGATAATTGTCTGAAGGGGATAAGAAAATATGGCTCTTCCCGTAAAGCTCTTCCTTTTTCTCTTCATCAAGCTCTGTTATGATCTCAACCCCAAGCGGCCCAAGCTCTTTTTTTAAAAGCTCTATATACAGCGGGTTGTCAGGGGCTCCGGCCATCGTAAACCTAACATCCTTTCTATTATCAAGTCTCCTCATTATGCTTTTAAGAATAAAAAGGTCGGCCTTTGTCTGCCAATCGAGTCTGCCTATAAAAAGAACCCGAAAGATATTATCATCCCTGTCCACGGAAGAAACATTTTCTCCACACTCATACGGCAATGGAAATTTTTTAAGAACAGGCACTTGTGATGAAAAGTTAATCGTTTTCATCACCTTTTCAAAAAGATTGCTCATTACATTAAGGGCGCAATCGGAGGTGCAGAGTATGTAATCGGAAGGGGCAGGCGAGGCGCAAAGTATTTTATAAATACTTGAAGTAAACCTCTGGTAGCTGAGACTGTGTGTAAAGGCAATGACCGGAAGGTCAAGCTCCCGCTCGTTTCTATAATCTATCCAGTTCCCATAAGATGAGGCAAAATCCGATGCAATTATAGCCGCTACATTGTATTTCTCAAAGCATTCCTCTACCTCAATAAATGAATTGAGCAGAATTACCTTTTTGCCAATTTCCTTATCAACGCCCTTTAAAAGCGTTTTGTCGCCTATAATAAGGACATTAGAGACGGTGTTGCACTTAATAAGGGCTCTTAAAAGGCTCCTGTTTGCCACCGCCCTGCCGAAACAGCCGGCCTCATCAAGCGAAAAACTGTCTGCAAGTAAAACAGATCTCATCAACAAATACCTTTAGCACTTAAGTTACTTAAAGAACATAAACCATTCAAAATATTGACGGTATTTATAACAATACCCCTGCAAGTAAAAAGGAAATATCAAATAACCACTTATATTACAAGCGGTTATGCATATAAAAATAAATACTTATATTAATTTGTTATAAATTATGCAAGATGCAAGCCATACAAAAAGGCGGGGTTATACGCGGGCTACAGATTCTCTTTGATGGTTTTATAGACATCTTCAGGGGTGATCTTTGATACGTCCTTGTTTTCCCCGATCAGAAAACGATGCCGCAGGCCTTTATTGGGAGAATCCACGGCTTGTTTTAAGACACCCTGATGCGGGTCGGACCATATGGATACGACTAAAATGGGAAAGAAGACATCAAGGTAGTATGTTAAGGAAAGTATGCCGCTATCAGGGGCAATGAGGATGTTGCACCTGTTCTTAATTATAGAGAGACATTCAAGGATGCTCGTCCGGCCGCCCAGATCCAGTATGCTCTCATGTTTAAAATAATACTTTTCCTCCAGACCAAAGAGTATAATAAAGAACCCGTCTTCAATCAGCCTGTCAAAAAGCAGTGACCAACGCTCCATGTCCCAGTCCTTCTTATATCCATAAAACCCGTCCGTTTCGCTTTCTATGTGAACTCCAATCACCTTTCCTCCATAGTTATGAGCCGGCATAAGATCATCGAATCTTTCACATAGCGCGTCAAATGAGTTTCTCCATTTCAACCTCGGAGTCAACTTGCCTACCTGATCGCTGAGTTGTTTTGTTGGATCAACCTTTTCCACAACAATATCATATTCAATATCAAGCCCAAGTCTTTGTATAGCCTTTTCAGCATCCGTCTTGGAGAGTTTTTCTCCCCTTTCCCACCACGGAACGGAAACGGCATCCACGCCATCAAGAAGGCTGAAGGCCTCAACAAGGTCCATGCGGGTCAAAAAAACAAGTTCCGCACCTCGAATATTCTCTTTAACCTTCTTTGCAAAGGCATAGAGGCCAAGGGCTATGTCGCCGAGCCCCCTGTTCCAGATTATCACAAACCTCTTGCGCCCTGATCTTTTTGAATCCTTTAAAAGCCATTCAAGGCTGTCATTGTTAAAAAACCTCTTTAAAAATTTAAACAATTTCAAGCACCTCATCTTTTGAGGATATTTTCAGCATCTCTCTTATACAATCTATCACTTTGCCTGGTCTTATCTCTTTCA
>JALXFI010000368.1 GCA_027069035.1 bacterium | reverse complement strand
GTTCCCAAGGATAAATCTCGGACTGACCGGCGGCAGAGATACCGACGGCCTTAAAACCGTCGGGCTGGGGCTGAATATCGACCTTCCCTTCTTTGACCGCAATCAAGGACGTATTGCCAAAGAACGTGCGAGCCGTAAACAGCTTTTTGACGAATATACCGCCAGGTTATTTGAGACGCGCGCCGACATAGTTAGGCTCGTAAATGCCGTCAAAGCAGTACAGAGACGGCTTGCCGCCGTCGATAGAGCTTTATCCTCAGGAAAGACGCTTGTCGAAAACCTCAGCCGTGCAGCGGATAGCGGCCAGAGCGATATTTTTTCTTACTACCAGGCCATGAGCGTTCTCTATGACAAACAGGCGCAAAAACTTGAACTGGAAGAAAAGATGATTGACCTTGGCATTGCGCTTGAGATTGCTTCCGGACGATACGGCCTCGTAAGTAAGGCGGGGCATACGGCACGAAAGTCAGGAGAGACGACCGGAATGGAGGCGGCCAAATGAAAAGGACAATAACCATTGTGTTTATTATTGTTGCTGTCCTTGTGATGGTCGGCTTGTCTTTGTTCCGCAAAGAGCTGAATAACATAAAAGCTCCTGATACGGTTTTTCCCCCGAACCAAGACATCATAAGGATTGCCGTGCCTAAGCTGAAAACGTTTTCTAAAGCCCTCCGTTGGTTCGGGAAGGTGAAAAGCGGATATAAAACAAGGATTATCGCACTGGAAGCAGGGAGGATCATTTCCGTAGCCGTTAAGGATGGGGCTGCGGTGACCAAAGGCGACATCTTGTTTACTATCGGCGGGCCGTTGATTGATAGCCGGATGGAGCTTCTTTACAGCCAATCAGCCACTTTAAAGAAGCGTATTAAACTTGCCGAGCGAATGGTGAGAGTCAAGCGCGAGGCCGTAGTTAAACAGTTTGCAAAATATGAGGAACTTGCATCTGCCGAAGATGCCCTTGCCCGCCTTAAAGCCGAAAGGGAAGCCGTAAGACGGGAAACACAACGGATTCAGAAGGCCACCCGCCTTCATGCAGCAATTAGCGGTGTGTTCACCAACCGAAAGGTCTCTGTGGGCCAGGAAGTGCAAAAAGGTGATGACTTGGCCGAGGTAATATCGCAAGACCGGCTCTACATTGCCGCCACGCTTTTTTTAAAGGGTGAAGAGGCCTCACTTAAAACAAAGACGGCGCTTATCAATCTCCCTTCAGGGAAACAGATTCAAGGAAGCATAACCACTGTACTGCCTCAGAGAACGCATGACGGAGCGGTTATTGTCTGGATTAAAGGCCCTGAGATTGCTGCGGCGCTCCACCCGGGACAGACAGTGACAGGAAAGATTATCCTTTCAATGCATAAAAAAGCGCTTGCCCTGCCGCAAAAAGCCATAGTGCGGGATGACCAAGAGCGGGCTTATGTGTTTGAGGAGGATTCCTCCGGTTATCGCAAACAACCCGTAAAGACCGGCATCGTTGCAGACGGCTGGGTTGAGATTGTGTCCGGACTTAAGGCAGGGGATAAGGTTGTCGTACAAGGGGCATATGAACTCTTCTATCGGGATTTCAATAAGATATATAAGGTGGCGGACTGATGCGCTCCTTAATTCGTCTGATCGTACAAAACCCTATAGCAACAGCGCTTATGGTCATATTCATGGCCCTTGCCGGCATATACTCCGCCATGCACATGCCGGTTGACCTCTTCCCAAATCTCGACATACCCGTCGTTAACATCATTACCCATTACACAGGGGCATCGCCGGAAGATATGGAACTGCTTGTCTCACGGCCTATAGAAAATGCGATGCGAAGTATTCCGGGCGTCAAGCGGGTTGCCTCAACATCTGTTCAGGGTATCTCACAAATAACCGTGGAATTCAACTGGGGGACAAGTATAAGAGATGCGAGGCAACTCGTTCAAGCCGGATTGGCTCGACTTGGAGGCCACCTTCCAGCCGGCCTGACCCCGCGTCTTGAGAGTATCGGCACCACCCTCCAGGAGGTCAGCGGCTATGTGATATACGGCGGCGGGGACATGGTTGCCCTCCGGAACGTTATTCGCCATGACATTTCCGGCCGTCTTATGGGAGTCCCCGGCGTTTCATCGGTGGAAGTGTTAGGCGGTGACAGAAGGGCTTTTTATGTGGAAATAAAACCGGAAACATTGATCCGCCTTCATATTACCGTAGATGATGTTGTATCGCTATTGAAACGTCATAACATATTTGCTGTGGCCGGATACCTTGACCGGTCGGGGCGGGAATATCTGATCCGAGGCGATGCCCGTATCAAAACGATCGAAGATATCAAGGCTCTGCCGGTCCGAGACGATGAAAGAGGACCGGTTCTTCTTGGTGATGTGGCCAAAGTCTTTGAAGGACGTGCGCCAAGGCATTATACAGTTCATGGTGACGCAGTTCCGGCGGTGGCGATTATCGTCCGTAAACAACCCGGGGCAAGCACTGTCCGAGTGGCTGGAGGGGTTGATGAGGCTCTGAAGCACCTTGAAAATATCCTTCCCTCCAGTGCACGTATCAAGAAGTTCTATGACCAGTCGGAGATCATAAAAGAATCACAAAATGAGATTGTGAACGACCTTGCCATCGGTGCTCTGCTGGCCGTCCTGGTCCTTTATTTCTTTCTTGGCTCGATTGGGCCGACCCTGATTGTAGCCCTCACCATCCCCGTCACATTTCTTGCCACGGTCGCCATAATGAAATGGCTGGGAATGGGCCTGAACGTGATTACCATGACGGCTCTTACTCTGGCCATCGGCATGATAGTGGACGATGCCATCGTTGTGGCCGAGAATATCTTTCGCCATGCCCGCTCAACCGCAAAGGCGGACGATGCAAGTGTCGAAGGCGCCGTTGAAATTGCCGGACCCGATGCATCAGGAACCTTTACAACCGTGGCCGCCTTTGTTCCGCTTCTTTTGATGACGGGACTTGCCGCTCTTTTTATGCGTCCATTCGGGATGACTATAAGTGCGGCGCTCCTTGTATCTTTGATCCTGTCTCTGACCTTGGTGCCGGTACTTTTTGCTCGGATGAAGGGTATTTATCTTATCAGGAATGATTCTTTTGGCTCGGGGCTGCTCGCACGATTGGATGCGGCGCTTCAGACTGCTTTGCGGTTTTCTTTTCGGCACAGACGGCTTGTTTTGACCGCGGCGCTCCTCTTTTTGGGAATGGGCGGGCTGATTGCGTTTACGGGCAAGGCTTCTCTTCTCCCTCCCATAGATGAAGGGGCCATACTTGTCGAGTATGTCATGCCGCCCGGCACATCCCTCAAAGAAAGCAACCTTATGGGAGGCAATCTTGAGAGGATCGCCTTGGCCGATAAAGATGTCTCATGTGTTTACAGGCGGACAGGTTCTCCTGGAGGCGGTTACCAGATTGAAGGGGTAAATAAAGGAGAAATGCTTATTAAACTGAAACCCAAGGATAAACGAATCAGGCCTGTCGATGAGATCATTCGCACCCTGAAAGAATCCTATTCAAAACTAAGTGGCGTAGTATTCCTTTATCATCAACCGACACAGGAAAAAATCGACGAAAGTTTTTCCGGATTGCCGGCTCTTTTCGGAGTGACCATATATGGGGCCGACATAAACATGCTTATTGCAATTGCCGGCAAGGTGGAAAGCGTGCTCTCTAAAGAAGATGGAGTTTCCAACGTGGTAAACAACACCAAGGTGAAAATACCGCAGATAGACGTGCGCATTGATTACCCGGCCCTTGTACAGTATGGTGTGGGTGTTGCAACCGTCCTGAGTACGCTTAAAGCAGCGCGTCTTGGACTCGAAGCAACCCGAATCATCCGGCAAAAAGAGGATGTTGCCGTATTGGCAAAGGTGGATGTCTCCTCCCCTCTCGATATTGATAGCATTAAGCAGTTGCCGATTGAAAACTCCCGAGGAGAGTGGCTTCCCCTGGAACGTGTCGCCGAAGTAAGGATAAGTTA
>JALXFI010000367.1 GCA_027069035.1 bacterium | reverse complement strand
GGCGGTAATATTACCATGGCCTCGGAGATAACGGGCATTAAGAGACAGAACCTTTATGTTAAATTAAAAAAATATGGATTGAGATGACCTTTAAGAATAGTTTGGAAGGCAAGATACTTGGCATTACAGGCGCTGTAATCATCATTTCTTTTATTATAGCCTTTACAATAAATGCATGGACCGAGATAAAAAGTATCGAAAGAGAGAGCAGGGAAAAGTCCCATCTTATAGGGGATGTTATAGAGAGCAGCATCAGGACTATTATGCTTACCGGCAACAACGATATTGCATCCATGTGGGTGGATGACCTGAGGGCGGTAAGCAGGCTCAAGGAACTCTATGTATTAAAGACAAACGGTATGCTGGCCTTCAGAGACCTCGATACCATTAGAAAGGTAAATCGTAAACTGGGCAAGGAATTGTTTAAGCGGGAGGCATTGGAAGGGGTCAGGATAATGGATGAAAAGGATAGCCGACTCTTAAAGGTGCTGAACGATCAGAAGGAACTTGAGTATATCCGCAAGGAGGCTGAAGGCCATACTTTTGTTCAGATAAAACCGGTATTTAACGGTATAAAATGTGCAAAATGTCACACAAAAGAGAAGGACATCCTTGGCATAATGAAGGTAACCACTTCTATGGTTGAGGTCGACAGGGGGGTTAAAAAGATAGTCTTAACCGCCCTTGGAGGCATTATCCTTTCAAGCCTGCTTGTTACCATCCTTCTCTTGTTTTTACTGAGACTCCTTGTGACAAGACCGATCTCAAAGGTGGCGGAAACGATAAAGGGTATCATAAAGGACAATAAACTGGATAACATGGTCTCCTATGAGTCTAAGGATGAGATCGGCTCACTTGTTGAAGATTTTAATGTCATGATGGGCAGGTTGAATGATCTGTATACTACCCTGGAGGAAAAGGTAAAGGAGAGGACAAGACAGTTGATACAGGCTGAAAAGATTGCCTCCGTGGGGCAGCTTGCCACAGGGATTGTCCATGAGATAAGAAACCCGCTTAGCGGGATAAAGCTTTCCATACAGTTGATCGAAAAGGAGATAAACGGCGCCTTGGATAAGGACATAAGAGATGTCTTCCTTGAGATACAGCGTATAGAAAGACTGCTTGACAGACTTCTCGGTTTTGCAAGGCCGCATGCCCCCGTAATGTTTCCCGTTAACCTCAATGAGGTTATAGAAAAGACGATTTCACTTACAAGGGTGAAGGCAAAACATGCAATGGTGGAGATAGAGACTTCACTTAAAAGACCGCTTCCAAATGTGCAGGCGGATTCCGACCTTATGCAGCAGGTATTTCTGAATCTCATTTTAAATGCCATAAAGGCGATGCCCGGGGGCGGCAGGCTGAAGATAAGCACAGGGACTTCCGATGGAGATGTTGAAGTAAGTTTCTCTGACACAGGTCTTGGCATTCCTAAAGAATATATGGATAAGATATTTGATCCGTTTTTTACTACAAGAGGGGCGAGCGGGGGGAGCGGGCTTGGGCTTTCCATAAGCTACCGTATTGTTCATGAGCATAAGGGAGAGCTTAAAGTAAAGAGCACGGAAGGCAAGGGCACGACCTTTACCATAAGGTTAAAGGCGTTTAAGCAGGGGGGATAGACCATGAAACCGACCGTTCTTATCGTGGATGATGAACCCCTCTTTCTAAAGTCGCTGGGAAGGGTCCTGAAGGGTGAGGGTTATGAGGTGACGCTCTCCCATGACGGCAGAAGCGCTATAGAACAGTTTGAAAAGACCATGCCCAATATTATACTTCTTGATCTGGCATTGCCTGATATGAATGGGCTGAGACTGTTAAAGGAACTGAAGAGACTTGAGGAAGAGGCGGTATTTATTATGATGACAGGACAGGGCGGGGTAAAAGAGGCGGTCGAAGCGATAAAACTTGGCGCTATGGATTACCTGTCTAAGCCTCTGGATATGGAAGAGCTTAAGGCCGTTATGGAAAGGCTTACCGAGGTATGGAAACTAAAATTCGAGGCAAGGGAATTTTATCTGCATCAAAAAGACAGGTTTAGTTTTGGAAAGATCATAAGAAGGGGAAAAAAGATGGAGGCGGTGTGCAGGCTTGCAGAAAGGATTGCAAGTTCCGGTTCTTCAACGGTTCTTATTCAGGGGGAGTCGGGCACCGGCAAAGGTCTTATTGCATCCGCCATCCATTACAACAGTCCGCGCAAAGACGGCCCGTTTGTGACGGTAAACTGTGCCGTGCTTATGGAAGGGCTTTTGGAGAGTGAGCTTTTCGGCCATGAGAAGGGGGCGTTTACGGGTGCCGTAAGACGTAAGACGGGCAAGTTTGCGCTTGCCAATAAGGGCACCATTTTCCTTGATGAGATAGGAGAAATAACGCCGGCTCTTCAGGCAAAACTGCTAAGGGTGATCGAGGAGAGGGAATTTGAAAGACTTGGCGGAGATACGGTTATAAAGGCCGATGTGCGCCTTATCGCCGCAACGAACAAAGACCTTGTCATGGCCGTAAAGAATGGAAGTTTCAGGGAGGATCTTTTTTACAGATTGAATGTTCTTCCTCTTCATCTTCCTCCTTTAAGAGAAAGGCGCGAGGATATACCCCTTCTTGCGATGCATTTTCTTAATGAGTTTAATAATGAGTTCGGCAGGAAGGTAAAGGCATTTTCCGAAGAGACTCTTGGATTTATGAAGAGACACTCATGGAGGGGCAATGTAAGGGAACTCAGAAATTTTGTTGAAAGGGCGGTTCTCCTTGCAAGGGGTGATATTATACAAATGGATGCAGAAGATTTAAAGCATGCCGTAAGTTTAAAAGAAAAAGGGGTGTTTATCCCCGATGACCTCCCGATACTGCCTTTAAATGAGATGATAAGCGTTTATGTAAAGAGCGTGCTTGAAAAAATGGATGGAAACAAGAGCAGGGCAGCCGAACTTCTTGACATAACCCGTCAGAGACTGCGGAGAGTGCTTGAGCCCTGAACTGGTCTGTTTTAACCCACCCTGGTCTGTTTTGAACCATAACGTTTTTTATTCATACCTGCATTTTCCCTATATAAAATCATAAAAATCCTGTAAATTTGAAGTGTTGCAAGCTTTATATAATCATGGCATAGTATTTGCTCTGTACTATTCGTGTATATAAAAAAAGAAAAGAGGTAATTTCAGCCATGATAAAAACATTACGTATAGCAATAATATTTACGCTGCTCTTGCTTTGTATGCCTGTGCAGAAGGCCTATTCAAAGGGTATGAATATCTTTCTTGATGTCAGCAATAGTTATGAAGGGGCGGATAAATTTGAAACGCTCAAAGATGGGGTGATTGGATTTATCAAAGAAAATCCGGGACTTGATGTAAAAGTAACGCTCTTTGGGTACCCGCTCCATGGACGCAATGAAAAGATATTTCAAAGGATGTTTAAGGAGATGTGGAGAAAGGGGATGATAAAGGGAATAAGGAGGGCGGAATCATTGGAAAACGTCCTTTCCTCTCTCAAGCCCGATAGGGAGATAAATGTGGTGATAAGCGGTGGAAAAGGAGACTGGTACAGGATAAAGGGGGCTTTAAGGGAGAAGAATGCGCTTAAACTTTACGTTATAGGCGTGTCCCTTCCCGGCTCTGAGCTTATGTACAAGCTGCTTGGGATCGCTTCGGTAAGCGGAGGGGAGTATTTCAATGCTGGCAATGCATCAAGGCTTAAGGATGTCTTATATGATATAGAGAAAAAGGCAAATTATAACCTTGAGGTCAAGGTATTTAAATCGAAATATCATGAACTTACGGATTATCTTATGTGGCGTTACAGGTATCTCTGGACAAGCGAGGTCTATCCGGCAGGAGAGGATGAAAAAAGCCCAATTGATTCTACTTATGTGTTTCCTGCAAGGTTCAATCTTCCTGACGGCGCATACGATATAAAGATAAAATACGCCAATGAAGTAAAATGGCTGAGAGGGGTTAATGTCAAAGGG
>JALXFI010000366.1 GCA_027069035.1 bacterium | reverse complement strand
GCCTTTGTGTTTTCTGCGGTTTTTGTGGTGTTTGGGTTCTATCTCCTCAAAAAAACCGTTATAGACCCGATAAGAAAATTGGAAGATGCGGCAAAAAAGATTGCCGGCGGAACCCTTGTGGAGTCTGTTGAGATAAAAAACAACAACGAGATCGGAAGCCTCTCCAACTCTTTGAACAAGATGACAAAGACCCTTGTTCAAAAGATCGAAGAACTTGAAAATGCAAACAGGGAGATCGCCGAAGCCCAGAATCAGATTATTCGCTCGGAAAGGATGGCCTCTCTTGGAAGACTTGCATCAGGCATAGCCCACGAGATAGGCAACCCTCTTGGCGCCATATCGGGATATGTGGATCTACTTCTGGATGGAATCGATGATGAAGATGAAGAGCGTGATATACTTGAGAGAATAATAAAAGGGCTTAAACGTATAAAAGGCATACTCAAGAGGATACTTGATTTTTCCCGCCCATCGGCATTGGAGGTAAAGACGATTGATATAAATGACGTTGTTTCAAGGACATTTGAGTTTGTTAAAATTTCACTGAAGGATATAGAAGTGAATCTTGATCTTAAGGAAGATATTAAGCTTGTGAGGGCGGACCCGAGACAGTTGGAGCAGGTCTTTGTAAATCTTATATTAAATGCGCGGGATTCTATGGAGAGCGGGGGAAGTGTGGTGATCGCCACCATGGAAGAGGAAAAGGAGTATAAACCAAGATTTTTTTCCGAGAGGAGGAGTACCGACCCGCCTGGTCATGATTTTACAAGGAAAAGAAAACTTCCGCCTGTACTTAAGCACAACAATAAATGGGTAAAGGTGGTTATATCCGATAACGGATGCGGCATGGATGATGATATTCTCAGACAGATATTTACCCCCTTTTTTACAACCAAGGACCCGGGCAAAGGTACCGGCCTTGGGCTTCCCATATCGCTTGGCATTGTGCAGACCTTCGGGGGAGATATAAGGGTTAGCAGCAAAGAGGGCAGGGGGAGCGTGTTTGAGGTTGTACTTCCTGCTGTTGATGAATGACGTGTGGTAAAAAAAGCGTTTTAACGGATAAGAAGTTTTTAAAGTAGATAAACTATATAAGTTAAGGGGATTATAAATATTATGAATATTCTTGTTGTTGATGACGAACCGTCAATGCGTCATATGCTGGCCCTTATCCTTAAGAAGGAAAATTATGGGGTGGATGTCGTTGAAAACGGCGGCATGGCGATTGAAGCGCTTCAAAAAAAGACCTATGATTTTGTACTCTGTGATATACGAATGCCCAGGATTGACGGTCTTGAGTTTTTAAAAAGATTGAAGTTGGAAGAGAATATTGAAAGTAGGCCGACAATTATCATGATGTCCGCCTACGGGACCATGGACATCGCCCTTGAGTGCATGAAGTTCGGCGCATATGATTATATCTCAAAACCTTTCAGGAAGGATGAGATTATCCTTACCCTTAAGAAGGCGGAGGAGAGGGAGAAACTTAAAAGAGAGAATATACGGCTCAAAGAAGAAGTGAAAAGGGAGTACAGCTTTGAGAACATGATAGCAAGCAGTTCTATGATGCTTGATATATTCAATATGATAAGAAAGATCGCAGACTACGACTCCACGGTTCTTATATCCGGAGAAAGCGGCACGGGAAAGGAACTGGTTGCAAGGGCCGTCCACTACAATAGCACACGAAAAGATGCCCCGTTTGTGGCCCTAAACTGCGGCGCTATCCCCGGTAATCTTCTTGAAAGCGAGTTTTTTGGCCATGTGAAGGGCGCTTTTACCGACGCCACAAGGGATAAGAGAGGCCTTTTTGAAGAGGCAAGCTCCGGAACGATCTTTTTGGATGAGATAGGAGAGCTTCCAAAGGAACTTCAGGTAAAGCTTTTAAGGGTTCTTCAGGAAGGTGAGATCAGAAAACTTGGCGACACAAAACCGATTGAGATACATGCCCGGGTTGTCGCGGCAACAGCAAAGAACCTCTCCGAAGAGGTTAAGAAAGGCGATTTCAGAGAGGATCTGTTTTACAGACTCAATGTCATTCCGATACATATTCCGCCTCTTAGAGAGAGAAAAGAGGATATCCCCTTGCTTGTGGAACATTTTTTAAAAAGGTTCGGTAAAAAAACAGGCAGTAACATAAAGGGTGTGGATTCCTCTGCGATGAAGCATCTTATGGATTACCACTGGCCCGGAAATGTAAGGGAGCTTGAAAATACCATAGAAAGGGCTGTAATACTTGAAGAGAGTGATACATTGACTACGGAAAGCCTGCCTTTTGTAGGTGAAAGCATATCTGATGCATCCCCGTTTTCGTCTCTTTCAACGGGTTTTTCTTTAAAGATAAACCAGAAGGAGATGGAAAAAGAACTTATCCGCAAGGCCATTGCAGAGACAAAGGGCAACAAGAGCAAGGCGGCCAAACTCCTTGAGATAAGCTACAGGGCACTTCTATACAAACTGAATGAGTATAATTTTGAATAGCCTTTATGTCTTTTGAGTCTCCTATGATCTTATGCCCGGTTTTTGACGAAAGGTGTGAAAAGTTTTCATATTTTTATTCTTTGTGCAGTAATTTTGCCGGCAGATTTTCTTCAAAAGACTCTCATTAATAGCTATTTCTATTGTTTTTTTTCATGGCACAGTTTTTGCTTATCTTACTTAAGAAAATGGTTCCGTTGTTTTTTGCTGAGGCAGGGCGGGAGGTTTTTAAAATGGAGTTTATTGTAAATTGTCAATTATTTGATTTGAATTTGTCAAATACTTTTTTAGGGGTTTTTATATGATCTGTAATCGCAGGGGTTTTACACTCTTTGAGGTTCTTATTTCAGTTGTGATATTCGGCATTGCACTTGTAGGCATACTTCCATTGCTTGCCACTTCTATAAATATTACATCCGAATCTTCCCTAAAATCCGAAGCTCAGATACTCGGTGCCGAGAAGATAGATGAATTAAAATCCAAAACGGCGGAAGAGATAGCAACACTGATCGGCGATGATATCGTGGGCGGAAACACCTCTTACACAAACTCTGACAGCGTATTGGCCGGCGGCATTGTGCTTAATAGAAACTGGCTTATACAGGAGGGCAACTTCAGCGGAGGAAACGCCCCTTCATATATAATGAATGTTACGGTTTCATACACTCTTAAAGGTACGACTTATACAAAGACCTTCAGTACGGTGTGGGGGCATTGATGGTTTTTTATAAAAAAAATATATTGGTTGAGAAAAAGGGGGTTACACTCCTTGAACTTATGATTGCCATGGCGGTTTTTTCCATATTTATCGCCATAGTTTATCCTTCGCTTAACTTTATAAAAAACCAGATCAATATCCTTAACGGCAAGGTGCTTATGAGTGAACGCGGAAGACGTATTATGGACTTTATCGAGGATGACCTTAAGATGGTGGCCTTTATTGTAGGCCCGACCGCAAGGATACCTTATTGCACAGGCGGAGTTGTCCCTTCTACTCAAAACGTGCTTACACATGGAGACGGGAATCCGTACGACAGTCTTACCTTTATTACATCCCGGCCGGTTGAGCTTGCAATGACTGCAAGCTGTATAAACAACCAAAAGGATAGCGGAGTTAACCCAAGGATCGATTATCTTCTCACCACAAGGGACCTTAATGCAACTACAGGCGCAAACACGATTGATGTGGATGCGGATACGTCATCAGGGGCGGGCTGTGTTGACCTTGTTGCAGCAAGCGGGAATAATAACGCAAGGTCTCTTGTAACGTTTGAGACGATTGCGCCTTCTATTGTAAGTATTGCAGATGCGGCTCCGCAGGTCTATTATACATTAACGGCGGTTGACACGACTTTAACTTTAAGTAAATCCCTGCAGCAGGATATCCCGGACAACTCAAGTGTTTTTACAGTGAGGCAGTACAGATATGATGTTGATACAGCAAACGGTGCAAGGGATTTGAGAAGGGTTGAATGGAATGCCGACTGCACGG